>JANNFJ010000139.1:0-1882 GCA_031379725.1 Calothrix sp. OTE_75_metabat_31 | reverse complement strand
TTTTACGATTACTTCAAGGCACCCGTGCAGGTCTTCAAACTGTTTCTTCAAATCTTCAGCTTGCTGTTCAATGACTTCAATGATTCGTTCCGGAAATTGTTCGTATAAATAAACTAAAAAATTATCTGGATGCCAAGCTTCAATTCCATAAAGTGCTAAAGAGTTTTTAGGAAAATGCTTCAAGTTAGATGTAACAATTACCTAAGCTTGAGCAACTATGGCAGCAGCTACAACATGGCGATCGCCTGGATGATTTGTCATATCTAGAACTAATTCTTCAGGTACTTCTACTATTGCCTCTGGAAAGTTAATTTTGAGAATTTCTTGAAAGCGCTTTGCTTTATTTTCTGTCATCCGACCTTTTTTAATAAGATTTCGAGTTGCACCATCCAAAATTTCTTGGGAAAAATAGACTTGATATAATTCAGCCTCCGCAGCACGTAATAATGTATCGCATAAAGGCATCGGATAGATAACACAAGAGTCTAGAATAACCGAAAAAAATGTCATCTTACTTTTCTAAACCTTCATTATCTTCGTTGTAAAAACCTTCTTCTTGAATAAATTGACTTAGTTCTTGCATACCCTTTCGTCGTTTTTTATTCCTTTCTTCTTTATATTTAGTCACATCCAATAAATTAATATGTCGATGGGAACCAACCTGAATATATGGAATTTTCCCTTGTTGCAACAGTTTAATTAGATAAGTATGTGAAACATTGAGAAAATCAGCTGCTTCCTGTGTTGTAAATTTGCTGTTTTGCTTGTTTATATGTACAGTGTCACCTGCTTTTATTGCTTGTACAACTTGACGCAGTAGCTGATACTCTGACTCGGAAATAGGAATTTCTTCTCCATTATTTCCGATTAATTTTGCTAGTCCTAGCATAGTTTATACTTCCTCTTTACTCAACGAAGTAAATTCATGAACTACAATATTTATTCTAATTGTAACTTCTCAATCAACATAACGATGCACCAAGCCACCCCTGGGAACGATCGCTTTTAGCGTGCTGGAGGCATATCGCATTTGAAAACTACAGCTATTTGATAGCAGCACCACAGACTATATATAAATGTACCTTGCCTAATTCCAACCTCACTGGGAAAATATCTCGTGCATCGAGTATGAGGTTGGATAATGACGCATCAAATACATACAACAGATATTTTAGTAGTCGGGGGTGGAGTTGGAGGAACTGCAGCTGCAATTCAAGCTGCACGACGGGGTGCGAAAGTTATCTTAGTCAGCGAATTTCCCTGGTTGGGAGGAATGCTGACGAGTGCGGGTGTTGCTGTACCCGATGGAAACGAACTCGAAGCGTTTCAAACGGGGTTATGGGGAGAATTTTTGCGGGAATTGGAAAACCGTCAACCGGGTGGACTCGATAACAGTTGGGTCAGCTTCTTTAGCTACGAACCCCGTATTGGTGCAGAAATTTTTGCTGATTGGGTGCGACAATTACCAAACCTGCAATGGTTTTCAGGACATGTACCATTATCGGTGTTGCGTCAAGGTAACTGCATTACAGGTGTACAATTCGCAGATTTTACCGTCAATGCCAAAATTACCATTGATGGCACAGAATTAGGAGACTTACTGGCATTAGGAGATATACCCTACCGCTGGGGTTGGGAATTGCGTGAGCAATTTGGAGAACCTAGCGCCCCTGCTGATTTTAATTCTCTTACGCACAAATATCCCGTGCAGTCACCGACTTGGGTGGTAATTATGGAGGATTTCGGGGAAGAAATTGCACCACTGATTCCTCCTGCACCCAACTACGATGCTTCGCTTTTCGTGGGTGCTTGGGATAACTATGGTGCCCAAAAATTTATGAATTATGGTCGTTTGCCTGGGTTACGCTTCATGATTAATTGG
>JANNFJ010000127.1:0-6971 GCA_031379725.1 Calothrix sp. OTE_75_metabat_31 | reverse complement strand
AGCTATCGGGGGGACAGCAGCAACGAGTTTTCCTGGCTCGTGCTTTGGCTCAACAAGCTGATTTGTTGATATTTGATGAGCCATTCACTGGTGTTGATGTCAAAACTGAAGCAATCATTTTGGAAGTCTTTGCCGAATTGCGATCGCAGGGGAAAATATTATTAGTTAGCAATCACGATTGGGGGGAAGCATTAACACAGTTGGATAGATTGCTGTTATTGAACCAAAGCCTGATTGCCGATGGTTCTCCCAACGAGGTCATGACTCCTGAAAATTTGCAACTTGCTTACGGTCAAACAATCCGGAATCCCCTGCATCAACATTCCGATTCGACGTTTTTCTGTTGAAGTCAAGAGTTCGCTAAACTTGATAGTTAACATTCAAAAATATAATTATTAATCTATGCTCAATTGGTTGTTGGAACCCCTCTCATACGAGTTTATGAGGAATGCGATCGCTATTGGTATAGTAGTGGGTATTCTGTGTCCGGTAATTGGGAGTTACTTAATTGTCCAACGGATGGCGCTTTTGGGGGATGTAATTGCCCATTGTGTATTACCTGGACTTTCGGTCTCCTTCTTTTTGGAAATTGATATAATGATAGGCGCTTTTGCCTCTGGGATGTTGAGTACATTCCTAATTGCCTGGATTCGTTCCCAATCCCGTGTTGCAGTAGATGCAGCAATGACATTCACCTTTTCTTCGTTCTTTGCACTAGGGGTGACCTTGATTACCGTACTCAAGAACAAGCTTGACTTAGATAGTTTCTTGTTTGGTGATATCTTAGGAGTCACCCCCACGGATATCCACCGGACGTTGATTATTGGGGGGATTATTCTAGTGACAGTCAGATTATTTTACAAAGAACTGTTATTTTACACTTTTGATAAAACAGGCGCTCAAGCGGTTGGTTTGCCAGTCAATATCATCAATATTGGCTTTACAGCAGCAGTAACCTTGACTATTATTGCAAGTATGCAATCAGTGGGGGTGCTTTTGGTAATCTCGATGCTAGTAGGGCCAGCATTGACTGCCTATTTGCTAGTTAAAGAGCTACATCACATGATGTTGTTGGGGGCATCTGTAGGGATATGTGCCAGTGTCGCAGGTATATACATCAGTTATTATCGCAATATTCCATCTGGTCCGGCTATTGTTTTAGTTTCGTCCGCTCTATTCTTGCTAGCGTTATTATTTAGTCCCTCCCAAGGCATTTTAACTCGTCCGGAGATGGCAATTAGCCCAGCAAGAATTTTTCGTCAATTGGGATTATTCAAAGGGAATAAATAATATTTTTTCGGGTGTAAATAGTTTTAGAGGATGTTTCAAAAGTATAGTTTTTGTCATGCTGTGGTTGGGAGCATCCAGTTTTGGCATATTTATAATTTTGTAGTGCGTAGGCTTGCGCCAGCCCGCAGGGCTTGCATCTTGCTCGCTTAATATAGTACGCGAGCAAGATGCTCGCACTACAGGCCGAAATAGGATGCTCCCCTGTGGTTTGCCTCCTTGGAGGGGAGGCAAGCCACAGAATGACAAATTATAGCTATGCTTGGCAAAAAATAGAGCTTCGCAGGGCTAATCCACTACAAAAAATTGCTCTAACAATCGATTAATTCAGGTGTTTGGTTGAGAATTTGTCTCTCAACAGAAACGAAATCGAGGTAGGCAGATGAATTTAGGTTCTCTGGACGAAATAATGCCACATTATGACAATTTTGAAACGCCAATTTTACCCCAAAATGGCGCTCAACGGCTCCACGGATTGCATCTCCACCGATCATTCGCAATAGTTGCGCTCTATGTTGTTCGGTTGGTGGTGCTACAGCATGGTTAGCCCATTCTTCACCCCTAGCAAGGCGTTCTGCAAGACCTTCGACAATATTCCAAGCATAAGGCAATGATTCTCGAATTGTTTCAACAAATTCGACTTCGTTAACTTTACCAACTTTAGCTTGGTCTATAAGATGCACGCTTACGTTCAATGACATTTTATTTTCCTTGAATGTCCGCATACAATAGTAATCATTTTCACGAAGCTGATTGACAATATTGTAATAAAAAGTAATATTCGATTTTAATCTAAGGGTACTGCAATCGTCGCAACGACCGTTTAACAACTCCATTTGAGAAATGATTCCGTAAGATAGGCATCCCGCCTGTCTTAATAAATACAATGACAGGCGAGACGCCTATCCTACGAGTTTTTTTTGATATTTTTTTAATTGAAATACTGATATATTACTTTTTGTAAATAAACTAATGCAAAAAACTATCAATAAATTAGAGTTGTAAAAAGTCGTTCTTAAGTATTTAATGCAATAGAGCGAGCAAAATATCTCCTGAAAAGTTGCTACAAGTAGTTACTTTATAGAGGAGATATGCCTAAAATGCCCTAACTTACCTTGATTTCAGTCAGGAGATAAGTTCAAATACTGAAGTTGATCGCTAATTGACATCTTAGAATTTTTGCTAAATAGTATCAATAAGAAGTGGCAGGTAAGTAATGCAAACATACGATAATCCCAACGTTAAGTACGATTGGTGGGCTGGAAATGCTCGATTCGCCAGACTTTCTGGCTTGTTCATCGGCGCTCATGTGGCACAAGCAGCTTTAATAACTCTTTGGGCTGGAGCTTTCACGCTATTTGAACTTTCACGCTATAACCCAGAAATCCCAATGGGTGAACAGGGGCTAATTTTGCTACCTCATCTAGCAACCTTGGGTTTTGGTGTAGGAGCAGGGGGCAAAGTTATTGATACTTATCCCTATTTTGTCATCGGAGCCATACACCTGATTTCATCTGCTGTTTTAGGTGCAGGAGCGCTTTTTCATACCTTCAAGGGTCCGAGAAATCTCAAAGATGCTACAGGTCAAGTTCGTAAATTTCACTTTGAATGGGATGACCCAAAGAAATTGGGCTTCATTTTAGGGCTTCATTTACTCTTTTTAGGAGCAGGTGCTTTACTACTAGTAGCAAAAGCCATGTTTTTTGGTGGATTGTACGACTCAACAGTTCACGATGTCAGAGTTATTGCTAGTCCGACCCTGAACCCATTGGTTATTTATGGCTATCAAACTCACTTTGCCACCGTTAACAATTTAGAAGATTTAGTCGGTGGTCATATTTATGTTGGCTTAATGCTGATTGCTGGGGGTATTTGGCATATTCTCAATGAGCCTTTACCTTGGGCAAAGAGGCTCTTAATTTTTTCTGGTGAAGCAATTCTTTCCTACTCTTTGGGTGGAATTGCCCTAGCAGGATTTGTTGCCAGTTACTTTTGTGCGGTGAATACCTTAGCTTATCCCGTAGAATTTTACGGACCGATTCTGGATGTCAAGTTTGGTGTTTGTCCCTATTTCACTGACACCATTCAACTTGCAAATGGCGCTCATACAGCTAGAGCTTGGTTAGCAAACGCCCATTTCTTCCTAGCTTTCTTCTTCTTACAAGGTCATTTGTGGCACGCACTGCGAGCAATTGGTGTTGATTTTAAACAAGTTTCAAGGGCAATAAATACCCTCGAACCTACCTCGTAAATCGATTTTAAATTTAAGATTTTAGATTTTCAATTACTGAAAATCTAAAATCCAGAATTATCTGTTCATAAGGGTATTAAGTTATGACAATCACCACTGAAAGAACTTTTGCGGCAGGCACAAATGGATTAATTAGGCTATTTTTGCCAATTGAAAATGGAGATAAAATTCTCTCTTACAGCTTACTTGGTTTAGCTTTAATGGCTTTTATTTCTACTGTTTTCGTAGCGTACAATACTACAGTTTTCCCAACAGAGTTCTATGGAGTAGAGCGTTTGAGATTAGCGAATATTCAATTTTTCTTAGGTGTATTAGCCTTCTCAGGTTACATCTGGCATTCCTATCGCTCTCGTCAAGTGTAAGTTTTTACTTTTCCTCTAATGTTAACAATCGACACAGCTAAATAATTTTCATGCCTGCGGTTAAAAGCAGTTAGCTGCAGGTATTTATTTGGGAATTGTTTTTAGAATCAATTAGGAATAAATGAGGACTAATTAATGCTAGCTATATTTTTTATCTGTCTCTGGGTTTTGATAATGATTGGGTTTTCATGTAGTGCTTTAGTAGCCCTAAAACAGGGTGCATCTCAAGTTAAAAAGCTGCATCAAATCCCCTGCTATAATTGTGACTTTTTTACTAATGACCATCGTCTTAAGTGTACGGTAAACCCAATAATGGCTTGTAGTGAGGATGCTATTTGCTGCCGTGATTTTGAGCCGAAAACTGTAAATTGTAATGCTTCTCAAAAAATTCGCCGCAAGCGGTCTTAAGTTCATTCCCAGTAAAATACTTCACATATCCTCCGATACGTCAACCTCAAGATTCCCAAACTCAGTTTGAGTGAACAGGGAATCAGGGGGATAGTATAATTCTAGATATAAAGTCCATCCGGTTTGTTGTTGCACATAAGCATGGGTACTTACCCCTGCTTGCTTTGCTTTTTGCGCTACCTCTCGATAATTCCAGCCCATCAAATCGCAAAGCTGTCGTTGGCTCAATCCTTTTTTTGCTTCCATAATCTGAATTTGTATTTGATAATCTCCAAAAAATGCGATCGCTTCTGAAAATCACAATCACGCACCCTCTCCTGTAAGCCGATGCCGATTTAACCTGAAAGGGTTTATTTGCATCCGAAAATAGGAGATATGTAAAAATATAGTCTCAACTACTAAGAAAGAATATTAATAATTTTGGCTACTTTAGATTATTTTGTACCATGATTAATAATTTACCATCGCTAAAAGCCCATCAAAATAAGGATTTATGCTTTAATTCGTCCCTTGCTTAACAAATCTTAATCAATTCAAGTGAAAAAGTATCTCAATAATTCTGATACTATATCTTCAATGCTTATTGAGATAGAGAATCATTAAATTTAGTAAGATTTTCAACAGGAGGTAAGCTATGACAAGCATGGCGATGGGAAACTCAACTCCCTGGTGGTCGCTTAATGCCAGATTGACTAATTTTTCGGGACAACTTTTGGGCGCTCATGTTGCCCATGCAGGCTTAATTGTCCTCTGGGCTGGGGCAATGACGCTATTTGAAATTACAAAATACGATCCCAGTCAACCAATGTACGAGCAAGGATTAATCTTGTTACCTCACCTGGCAACCCTGGGTTTGGGTGTTGGGAAGGGTGGACAAATTATTGATACCTATCCCTACTTTGTCATTGGCGTTTTACATTTAATTAGTTCTGCGGTGTTAGGTGCAGGTGGTATTCATCACGCTTTACGCGGTCCGAATATCTTATCTGTTAACCAAACCTTCACTGGTTTCTTTGGCTACGACTGGAAAGACAAACGTAAAATGACTAGCATTCTAGGCATCCACTTAATACTTCTAGGTATTGGAGCTTGGTTGCTGGTTGCAAAAGCAATGTTCTGGGGTGGACTTTTTGACCCTTGGTTTAACGGTGGTGATGTCCGAGTAATTACCAGTCCTACACTTAACCCATTCAGAATTTTTAGTTATCTATTTCCAGTTCATGGTGCGTCAGGAATGGCAGCTGTGAATAATTTGGAACATGTCATTGGCGGACATATCTGGGTGGGTTTGATGTGCATTGCTGGCGGGGCTTGGCATTTAATCAGTAGCCCATTACCTTGGACAAAAAACATCTTTGTATGGTCGGGAGAAGCCTATTTGTCTTATAGCCTGGGAGCTTTAGCCTACATGGGTTTTTTCGCAGCTTATTTTGTTACCGTCAACGATACCGTTTACCCAGAAGTTTTTTACGGCCCAGTCGGTGCAATTGAAACTGCCAGTGGTATAGTTTCTGCCCGTGGTTGGCTAGCTAGTTTCCACGTAGTATTTGCTAGCTTGTTTCTGTGCGGTCATATTTGGCACGCTATCCGTGCCCGTTTAAATGAAAACGGGTTTGATTTTAGTAATGGTGATATGGTTCAAGCCCCAATGGCTAACCCTCAATAGTTTTTACCCAATCTTCAAATATTAATTAGCGTGAATTAGGAGTGAATATGTCTAGGAAAATTGGTCTTTTTTACGGTACTCAAACAGGTAAAACTGAATCGGCTGCAGAAATAATCAGAGATGAATTTGGTGGAGATATTGTGACTTTGGTTGATGTTTCCCAAGCTGATGCTAGTGATTTTGATGAGTACGAATGTATAATTGTTGGCTGCCCAACTTGGAATATTGGTGAGCTTCAAAGTGACTGGGATGGGTTGTATCAAGAATTAGATAATGCTGATTTTAGTGGAAAAACTGTTGCTTATTTTGGTACTGGCGACCAAATTGGCTATGCTGATAATTTCCAAGATGCAATCGGAATTATAGAGGAGAAAATTTCTGAAAGAGGTGGAAAAACTGTTGGTTATACATCAATAGATGGTTATGATTTTAATGAGTCCAAGGCTGTCAAAAATGGCAAATTTTGCGGGTTAGCATTAGACGAAGATAACCAACCCGACCAGACGGATGTGCGAGTTAAAGCTTGGGTCGCTCAATTGAAGAAAGAATTTAGTTTGTAATCAAATAAGGCATACCACTCGGATAAGGTAGAACAGAAACCCGGTTTGTTAAAGAAACCGGGTTTCTAAACTCCTCGACTATCTTTAACCGAAAAGTATTTAGGGCTTACGCAAAAACTCTCCCAAACCCGTTATTTACTCTGCGTCCTCTGCGTCCTCTGTGGTTTATTATTCCGTGGACTTTGCGTAAGTCCTAGTATTGAAGGGCATTTTACTTTATTTCCAATGCCCAATGGCAAATTTCCTTTTCTAATTAATCGGTATGGAGTATTAATGTCTGATTTATTTGACGTTCTTTGGTTAAGTACTAGTCCAAGTTTAAAATATTTTGACCGACCATTAATTAGATATATGGCTGGACATATAAATATTGCCCAGTGGGAATATATTCAAACCTTACATGAAGGTAGTACCGTAGATAAAGCAGTGGATTTATT
>JANNFJ010000117.1:0-12849 GCA_031379725.1 Calothrix sp. OTE_75_metabat_31 | reverse complement strand
CCCCCGCATTCATTGGGGGGCTAAAAGCCTCTTAAAGTCCCCCAATGAATGCGGGGGATTTAGGGGGATCGATTTTGGTAAAACTTCTTAAGAGTGTTCTAATTAAATAAATATCCAAAGTCAATACCGTAGGATAGGCATCTCGCCTGTCCTACAAATATCACAGACAGGCCAGACACCTATCTTACGGATCATTTATTTCTTGGATTACTCTAACCGAGCAGTATTGACTCCCTTCCCTCTTTACAATTTCTTTGCAAATCGCTTCAATTTCAGTATGTATACTAGTGACAATTAAAACTATCTCGGCTGATACTAGGGGGGTTAGACACTGGGCGATAAGGTTCCAGGTTAATCATCTGGGCAGCAATTCGGGATGGGTGCTTCGCTTCTATAGCGTATAGTATCTGTCCCTTTAATTTATACTCAGTACCTTTCCTTAAATAAAACCAAGCATCCGTTGAGGATGTAAAATGCCCAAAACCCTGACCACTGACCACTAACAACTGACCACTGACCACTAACAACTGACCACTGACCACTGACCACTGACCACTGACCACTGACAACTGACCACTGACCACTGACAATCAAACCCGATTAATGAGTTCATGTTGATGGTACTTATGTCCGGCGAATGCGATCGCTAAAAAACCCCACAGAAACATCCCGGAACTTCCCAACATAATACTAAATATCGGTATAGCCATGACACAACTTATCCCAATGGCACGGGCGGCAGCCATAAAGGTATCGTAACGAAACTCTAACGCTTGGACAACTCTCAACAAGAGCAGTATCAATCCACCAACATAAAAAACGGCTCCAAACCAACCTAGCGTAAAGAAAATGTCGAGGATGCCACTATCGATAACCAACGACTCAAGTACACCTTTATCGTTGACAATAAAAGTATTGCCGATACCGTTACCAAGCCCATTACTTAAAGCATTATTCAAACCATCTTCATAAATTTTCTGACGAATTTGAGCGCTATCGTCTTTTTCAAGATTCGAGAAGGTTTGTAAGCGGGTATTAATCGCACTGGCAAATGGTTCCATTGTACTCAGCGGAATCACGCAAAGCGCCATCAGTAACATCGTAATAATCAGACGCATTTGCAACTTGGGTCGAATCGATGTAAACATGCTCAACAATCCAATTATCCAGCATCCCCACATAACTCGTACCATTGTCAATAGGAAACCGAGATAACCTGCTGCTGCTGCCGGAAAATTTAAAAAGCTTTTACTATTGAGTAATAACAATAAACCCGCCATTATCATCACAGCAAAAGGTCCCGGAGAAGCCATTGTACTCCAAACACGAATTTGGAAGGGTAAAGGTTCTCCCATACTCGTTAATTTGGTACTAACCAACCAAAAGCGATCCCATTCGGGGGCAACGACGTATTGATATATACCGTATAAACCTGTTACTAATACGCCCCACAGAAAGGTAGTTTCTAGACTTTTCCGAAAGCGGGGATAATCGCGCCAGTTGAGGAATAGGTAGAAACCAAAGCTAATCGGAGTTAGCCAGTCGAGGAGCGCTCTTGCAGCAGTAAAGGGCGATGTTTTCACCAATCCGATTAAAAAACCATAAAAAACAGCTAGTAACGCCATCAAAAATGGTAGCGAGCCTTCACGATACGAGCGAGGCAAGTTTTTTAAACAACTATGTAAAGTTAAAAGAGTAACTAAGTAGGGGGCGACTAAGATGAAACGACTGGCATCAAAAGTTGTGCGAAAGTCAATGAAACGCGAAAGGAAGGACGTAACAAACCACATCCACCAGCAAAAACCAATATAAAGAGTTGGGTATCTGGCATAAAGAAAAACACCAACCGCAAAGGATAATACAACATAGCCAGGGCGGAAAATCGAGCCAATGCCACCAACTAAGCACACCGCAGTAAATAGCATTAATGCTCCTATTGCCAACCAAGCTAGAATCGGTTGCTGTTCGTAAGAGGCACTATCGAGAGAAGAATTTATTGGAACTACCTGTCTATAAGTCAATTTCCTACCCCCTCTAAAATTATTAAATAAAAATATTAAAATGCCTGTGGACTGTCATTAATTTTGACCCCTTCGAGAGGGCTAGAATCCGGGTTTCTTCAAGAAACCCGGATTCTTTGAACCCCTCAGAACTAATGACTATTGCCACTACTGGTGCATGTCATTAATTTTGGGGGGTTGGTTGGGTGTTGAAACTTTGGAACAGACGCGTATCGCTAAGGCGAAGCTACGCTAACGTGTAGCGTGCCGATAAAGGCAAATTTCGCGTCTCTACATCCCTCAAAATTAATGACTATTACCACTACGACGAAAACTCAACAACTTGTACCAATACTGCCACCACGATAATTAAACCAACTTTGCCAACCTTGAATGCGTCCCTGCACCGATGCCAACCACTTCAAGTAAGCCAGCTCCCCTTCCCTTGGTAATAATCGTAACAATTGTACCAAACCTAACGCTTCCCGCGTCCCAATCAAAAAAGCCCAACCAGTAAAGCTTAGGCGCTGAGATAGCGGAAAATGTTCCAGCAGTGCAAGGGTTTCATTATGTACTGCATTTGACCAGGCAATACTATTAAAGCGATCACGTTTGTCTTCATCAAAACGTACCGCCGGATAATGGTCTACGGCAACCAAAGGGTCGAAAATGATTTTCCAACCCCTACGGCGTAAAGCCAAATTAAACGCCAATTCAAAATGTACTTGGGCACCAGTGCCGCGCATCCGCTCGTCAAATTGTAGTCCCTCAATGGCGCTGCGGCGAAAGCCCATATTCACACCCTTGAGGACATCGACCTCGCGGGCATTTCCAATACCGAAGTGATGATTGCCTATTACCCGCCCAAACCATTGCAACCGCCCAACATCTTCGCGTTCCCCTGCTTCTTTGATTTGCGTTCCCACATATTGCCAGTCGCGTCCTCCCACTGCGCCAATCTTGACATCAGTAAGGAAATATGCTTCCATGCGCTCCAACCAATCGGGGTGGGGTGCTGCATCATCATCAGTAAAGGCAATAATATCCCCCGTGGCAGCACTTAAACCAAGGTTCATCGCAGCGACAACACCTGGAACCGTGACTGTTACCGTTTGCAGGGGGATATCATCGCGGTTGTAGGTTGACAAGAATTCCCAAGTTTGTGTATCAGTATCGCGGACGGTGACGATAATTTCATCAACCATGCGAGTTTGTTTTTTAAGGGCTGCCAAACACCGCGCTAGGTCGAGCGGACGGCGATAAGTTGGTATGATTACGGTGATGCTCATTCTCCACTAGTTCCTCAAACAAATCGACATAACGTTGTGCTTTACTGACCCAGGTATTTTGTTCGGCTACAGCGCGGGCAGCTGCACCCATTTTAGTGCGGAGACTGCTTGATTGTGCCAGGATTTTCATGGCATCTGCCAAGGAATCGACATCATCAGAGTCAGACAAAACAAACCCCGATTCAGGTGTTACCAATTCCGCACCTCCAGCGCTAGTTGCAGTGATGGCTGGTAATCCTGATGCCATTGCTTCAAGTAGTACTAACGTACAAGCTTCATACCGTGACGGAAAAACGAAGAAATCAACCGCTTGCATAATTTGGGCAATGTCGCGGCGGAATCCAGTAAAATGAACGCGATCGCTCAATCCTAAGTTTGCTGCCATTTGGGGATATGGGCTTCCTTCGGTACTTCCCACGACAGCTAGGTGTAAAGCAGGTACTTTCACTAAGGACTTAAGTACGGTATCTAAATTTTTGCGATTGGTACGAATATCGCCTGCAAACAAGGCTAAATCCACACCTTCAGGTAACCCCAATTGCTTGCGGTCAGAGACTCCCGGCATAAACTCTTCAACATCAACGCCATTGTGTATGACGTGAATGCGCGAACTTTCAATTCCCAGGTCGTCGATTAACTCGTGTTTAATTTTATCCGATACTGCTACCGACACCTTAGCTTGCCGGAATGCTTGCTGTTCCCAGTGGGCATTTAGGGCACTATAAGCCCAATGATAAAGCCCATAAAGATTAAAATTAGTGCGTGCGGTGTGTGCAGGAGAACGTCGCCATGATGTATGGACAAACTGCGAAGTGTTGATATCAGCAGGTGCTGAGGTGACTGCACCATACACCTGTACTAAGTCATATTCATGGCGGTGTTTTGCCAACCAAGCTGCACTCTGAATAGAAAACAGCATCTCTTTAATTAACGCTGTTGGCAACTTCTCGACATCAAAATGAACCCAATTAACTAAACTATTTTCTTGAAGTTCCGCAGCAACTTTCCTTGCCACTAGTGTCACCTGATACCCGCGACGAATCGCTTCGGTAACAATCTCATAATTTGCCCGACCCTGACCATCACCTTTGATTACATAGGGGGTTACTATACAAAGTTTCAGCATGAATTTCGTTATTTAAGATAAATTATCCCGTGCAGGCAGGATGCCTACGCTACATGACCGATTGAATCATTAATGGGAATTTTTAAAGACTAGAAAGTTAGTTGCCATAATTTTTCAATTCGAGAACGGCGCACAATTTCAGGCATTGCTTGAGGAGTGCGACGTTTTAATAGATATGCGGTCATATGCACAAAATATACAACCAGAAAAGTTATTAATTTTAAGAAATTGGGAAATAAGTCTTTGTAGCGTTTAATACCAACATAAAGCCGAGCGGCTTCGATTGAGATTTCATAGTTAGTTAAGTTGCCAATATCAGGTACTCGCAGAGTGCTTTGACCGTTGTCACCAAGATGAATAACCCTTAATTCGGGACAGTGCAAAATTTTGTATCCATTTCGCAATGCTCGCAAGCAAAGTTCTGCATCTTCGTAGCCAAAAAAGATATTTTCATCCCACTGTTCTTGCTCAAAAAATACACGCGGAAACAAAGTTGCGTGAATTGCTACTGTTTGTGGTGCATCTGCCGTGGCACTGAAATATCCGCGAAAGTTTAACTTTCCCGATATCATTTGTTCCTCTCCTTCAAGTCCGCAGCTTACACCCGAAAGAATAGTATGCAATTGCTCCTCAGCAGGCATTTGTTGGTATCGAGCAATCGCCTTAGTAATAAAATCGGGATTGACAGAAATATCATCATCAATAAAAGCGACAAAATCAGTTTCGGAAACAGGAATTGCATTGACTGCATTGTTGCGATTCCCGCAAACACCGATGCGAGGCCCCAAAATATAATTGGTTCCTGGATATTTTCCAACTATGTCACTATTTTGCTTTTGTATTTCCAAATCAGCCGAGTCATCGGAAACAATAACGATATGCGGCTTTGTATCTGAATCCCAAAGCGCTTTTAGACAAACATCAAGTTTTTCTGGACGGTTTCTAGTTGTGATGCAAGCACAGACGAGCATAGTTATTCCTAAAAAATCATAATTATTTTGCCTTAATTTTAAGTACGGGGATCGATAAATAAAATTAAGAAAAAATTATTAACTCATTAAAATCTTGCGGCTACTTTTGACGATGTAAAACTTAATACCAGTGCCGCAATAGTTCGCAGGCTAAACTTTTGCCGCAACGATTGCCAGAAGTAAGGACGTGCGATTTTAGCTTGTTCGGCACGCATCAGACCAATGCCTAAAGTTGTACTAATTTGTCCCCATCGTTCTTTAAAGCAAGGTCGAAATTCTTGTAAATTCGCATCTGCAATAAATTGCTCGTAACAGAAAAGATCGGCTTGAGCTTTACAGATTTTTGCTTTATAGTTACGACCACTTTGCATGGTGTCGGTTTGTTCGTGAGCGCGGTAATATGTTAATCTTTCGGGATAATAATAAGCACCGTTACCCGAACGACAGCAAAGGTAATTTAAATAAATATCCCACGAACCTCCTACCTCGGCGGGAATATTATCCCAGTCGATAACTTCACGACGAATCACAGCCGCAGTTGCGGTCGAGATAGCATTATCAACGAGTGCCAATCGATAGAATGGTTGATAGATTCCCTCTTTTAAATTAGCGCGTTTATAAAAGTTAGAATATTCTTCTGTGGCAGCGTTATCGATTTTTCCCTCTGCGTCCATAATGTAGTGGTCGCAAAAAGCTAAAGCTAAATTGAAATTAGCTTCGAGGGGAGGAATAAGCTTTTCTAAAAAGTCTGGTTTCCACATGTCATCATCAAGTAAAGCTGCAACGTACTTACCCCGTGCCATTTTAAAGGCTTTGATTGTGTTGGGAAACATGCCGAGGTTGGTTTCGTTGCGTGAGAAGCAAATTCGCTCATCGTTGAACGATTCTACTATAGCTTGAGGATTTTCTAAACTGCAATTGTCAGAAACAATAATTTCAATGTTGCGGTACGTTTGTTGCAATGCACTCGCAAGCGCTGCTTTTAAATATTCCGGACGATTGTAAGTAGGGGTAATAATACTGACTAAAGGTTCTGGGGATGTAATATTATATTTTGTAAACATAAGTGTGAATATGCAAGTTTTTGTAGAAATGGTGTTGTTGCTGTCTAAGTTTATGCGTATTTAGGTAAATTTATTGCATATAAATAAATACCTAAACGATAACTTCACATATCAAAAACTTGTGTAAAAAATTGAAGTGAATAACTGGGCAATGCGGGGAAATTTTGCGATTTCATATTACCCAATTCAACATCATGACAGATACTGTAGGGGCACGATATATCGTGCCCCTACGGTCATATGGTATATCGTATCCTGCGAATACAAGTAGATGCTAAAACGTTAACTTCGGTTTACTGCGTGAGGACTGCAACAATGAGAATGGATTATTTTCCAAAAGAATTCTGCTGGCTGACATTAATACTTGGGAAGATGGACTGTATCTAAGCCCTTGTTGAAGTAGCGAAAACCCTTTGCCAACATCTCCTTTCTTCAGTAAAGATTCTGCCGATTCAAGCGCGAGAAATGCACAGTTTTGTTTGATTTTTTTCCCGATACTATGTGATCCATTTGGTAAATGCGACAAGATTGCTTTGACTGTATTAAAGTTCTCTTGAATAAAGCTAGGACTCTTCGCATTTATAACGTTAGTTGACATCGAGTGTCTGCGCCACTGTGCTAGAGGTTCTGCTTCAAACCACATAGGGTAGTTAGCAAAAACTCTTACCCAAAATTCCCAATCACCACTTAGACCGCAGCGACTATCGTAACCCCCAATCGTCTCATAAACTTGACGACGCACTACTGCTAATGAAGGGGCTGGAATCCGGCAAACCTCCCCAAGTTTTTCAATCCAAACATTTGGTAAGATACCACTTTGAGGTAATTCTAAACTCGAAAATCCCTCCCAATTAGATTTTTCATCTATAAAGATGCTACGACAAAAAGCGGCACCAAGATTTGGGTGTTCTAAAAAAGGTGTTGCCATCTTTTGATAAAAACCCGGACGCAGGCAATCATCGCTATGTAATAGATGAACTAATTCCCCAAGCGATAGTTCCAAGCAAGTTTGAAAATTATTCAAACTACCAACATTCTGTGATTGACGGAAAAATTGAACTCGGTCACCTGCGAGTTCTCTAACTAATGCTTCGGGGTTATCTTTGGTCGAGTGGTTGTCTACAACCACAATTTGCATAATATCGGGTCCGGGGTCTTGGATTAAGACGCTTTCTAATGTCTGACGTAAAAGTTCGACACAGTTATAGGTTGGTATCATCACCGACCATAGCGGGCGTTTAACCTCTTCAGGAACTGGTGAAATTCCTGAGCAAGTGCGATATTGTTCGTTCATCGGACTTAATTTTATATAAATTTTTATGACTGTGGAAAGTACAAATATTTAGGTATTATTTAGATATATTTGATTGGCAATTTGACATTTGCCCACGCCAAATTATCTGCGTCCTAAATAAAATATTCCATTTCCTAATCAACTTGCAAAACAAATTATTGCCAGCACAATTTTGTATCTATAGGCTACGATGAACCTTTGATACATATGATGCTTCTTCAACATTAAATCAGTAATTTCCGCAAATGTTGGAGAATTTTATTTTAATTATTTGCAATTAATATTAATTCTTGATGAAGATAGTCCAATCGGTCATCAGAATCCGGGTTTCGCAGGAGTTACCCAGATTCTAGTGGTTTATGTCATTAATTTTGAGGGGTAGTGCGTAGGCAAAGCCAGCCCGCAGGGCTTACATCTTGCTCGCGTATCATAATAGTAAGCGAGCAAGATGCTCGCACTACAAAATTTTTTTTTAACCCATCAAAGTTTGTGTGACAGACTACTACTAGTAGTCCATGTCATTAATTATGAGGGATGTAGAGACGCGATATATCGCGTCTGTTCCAAGGTTTTCAGCACCCAGCCAACCCATCAAAATTAATGACATAAAGCATTAGCAATCACTATAATTACTCCTAATCAGCAAATACCTTCTCGATATTTACCAATGGACGCATTATAAATTTGGCATTCTTCATCCAGAATCGTGCCAAGTAATAAACTCGTTCCGACCAAGTGTAAAATTGCCACCCCAGAATTAGGCGAGAAATGGAACATGCTTCTTGAAAATTGAAAACTCCCCCGCAGTAGTAACGAACACGTCGATACTGAAGATTACGGGATAAGTTGACTCGTTGCGGATAACCAATCCTTTCCAAAAACTCGTTGATGTACAAGTTGGTCATCTCAATCCCCACCAAAGCATTTTCCTCGTAGGCAGATACTTTCTGCGTACTCATGTGATTGTTTGCACCATGAATACGATAGTAAGCAAGATTTTCATTCAGGGTTTTAATCTTACCTAAAAATGCGGTGCAATAAATTAGACACCCATCAGCCCAGAGTCGCCATTTGGCTCCATCAAGAGGAAAGACCTTTTCTAGGGCACTGCGGCGATATGTTAGCCCTGATGTTGGGGGGTAACTCCAAGCATTACCTGTATTTAATACTACTTCTGCTAAGTCTTCACTCAACCGCAGTTTCTTCGCCACATCACTGTCTATTCTATTTCCAAGGGCATCAATGCTTTCCAATGAATGCATGACACCAACAGTTTCTAGTGTGTGAAATTCTGTCAATACTCGCTCTAATTTGTTGTGTCCCCAGACATCATCTGCGTCTAAAAAGGCAATAATTTCGCCAGTTGCGGCTGCGAACCCGGTATTGAATGCTGCCCCTTGTCCTTGGTTGACTTGAAAGATGGCATTAATTTTGTCGGGGTATTGACTGGTTAGTTGGGCAATGACTTCACGACTGTTGTCGGTGGAACCGTCGTCTACAACAATAATCTCAATATTTTGATGGGTCTGAGCTAAAACTGAATCAACTGCTGCCTTCAAATATCGTGCATAGTTATAGTTGGAGATGATAATAGATACTTTCATTGTTTTTAGAAACCATATATATGTGTGGGTGACGTATTTTAGTAGACCCTGTGAATAATTTTTAATGCTAATACAAGGTAACAAATAATACCTGTTTTTGCAATAAGCTTTAGCTTTTAAAGTTAGATTCGTGCTGCATTTGGTGATATTTCCAAAGGCTACCGCGTAAATCCAGTAAATCTTGGTATTTACCTTGTTCGATAACATACCCGCCTTCCAGGACAACAACTTTATCGGCTTTGGCAATAGTTGATAGTCTGTGCGCGATCGCAATCACGGTTCGACCGACCGAGAGTTGTTCGAGGGATTCTTGGATTAAACGCTCAGATACCGAATCTAAAGCGCTGGTAGCTTCATCCAAAATCAAGATTTCAGGGTCGCGTAACAATGCTCGTGCGATCGCAATCCGCTGTCTTTGTCCACCTGACAAATTAACACCGCGTTCCCCAAGTTGGGTATCAAAACCCGCAGTCATTTTTTCAATAAATTCGAGCGCATTTGCCTTCTGTGCAGCTTCTCGAATTTGGATATCTGTGGCATCAAACATCCCATAGGCAATGTTTTCGCGTACCGAAGTATTAAAAATAAATGTATCTTGGCTAACTACTGCCATTCTACGACGCACGGAATTAATGTCAAACATCCGCAAATCAACTCCGTCAGCGAATACCTGTCCTTCGCAGGGGTCGTAAAAACGCGGAATCAAATCCGCTATAGTTGTTTTACCTGCACCCGAATTACCAACTAACGCAGTCATTTTGCCGCGTTCGATTGTCAAGGTAACATTATGTAATACCAATTTATCCGGATTGTAACCAAAATCTACTGATACCAAATCAATCGAGTGCTTAAGACCAGCAAACTGAATTCTACCGTTTTCAAAATAAGTTTTATCAACGGGAGTCAATAAGTTTTTGATATTTTCAAGCGAACCGCTCAAAGTACTTAAGAAAGCCAAAGTCCCGTTCAAGTCTTGGATACTCGGTGTAACTCTTACTAATACAAAGAAAAATGTCAGTAATGAATATGCGGGGATCGTAAACTTGGTAAATGAAATTATAATTAAGCAAATAAGTACTGTCATTATAATACACTCAGCAATTGGTTTTACCATTGACCAAGCGTATGTAACCTTAATCGAAGCATTTAGTAATTTAGTACTATTTCGAGAGAAGCGATCGCGCTCAAAATTTTGAGTTGCAAATGCATGAACAGTGCGAATTCCATTAATAAACTCAAGGGCATTCGAGTTAAACTGTCCGTTGGCTTCAGAAATTCCAAAACTTGCTTCTCTAACTCGACGATTGAGCGTTGTTAACCCAACAGCTAGCAGCGAAAAAACAAACGCACAAATAACTGTTAACTGCCATGATATGCAGAACATGCAGATAAAATAAACAACGATTACCAGCACCCGTGTTAGAATAAAAGCAACTCCACCAAACACTTGTTTGAGTCGCTCAATTTCTGTCGTCATTGTGTTGACGAGTTCTCCTGAACGAGATTCAGTAAAATAGCTGAGTGGTAATGCTTGCAACTGCTCGAAAATCTGTCTCCGCAAGCGGTCAGCTAGAATCAACTGTGATTTTTCGGTTGAAATTCCCGCAAAATAATTAAATCCCGCACGAATCCAAGTACTGAGTAGAATTAGTCCCGATATCAAATAGAGACGGCTATTTGGCGATGGATTCTCACCTAAAATAAAAATAGCAACTTGACCAATAATTCCAGCTTGACTAGCTGGAATATTTGGATTCGTCAAGCTTTGTAAAAAGGAAAGCAAAAAGCTAATGCTAACCCCTTCAAATACAGCAGCAAATAAGGTAAATATGACTGCGGCAACTGTAATTTTGCGAAAATGCTTAAATTCACGCAAAATCAAATAGTTATTCTGCCAAAATTTAGACGCTTTCAAAAAACTTTGAAGTGGTTGGGGAAGTTTAAGATGCATAGATATTTTTAATACATAATTGAGAAAGAGAATAACTAACGACCGCTGTGCTACTGGCATCTAGTATAGCGGTCGTCAATGTATTTTTGATACATTTTTTACCAATAACCTGGAGTTGAAATAGCTTCACCTCCAGGGCAAGATTGAGGCGAAAGTAGGTAAAATAATGCCCAATTGACCTATAATATGTGACTGTCCAAATGCAATAAACTTGCTTCTGTCTGAACTGGCCACGAACTAGCCAGACCTGGGGCTTTACTCAAGCTTTTTTGTACTTCCGCATTTAGCCTAATTGCATCTTCTAGTTTCCAAGAACGTCGTCCGGTCAGATGCATTTCCCCACGTAACACATTTAATAATTGAGGTAAATTATCTAACCCGTATCTACGCATCCAGCCACCAATAGGTGTTACATCTTGCTCGCCTTCTTCTATCAGCAAGGAAGTTGTATTTTTGACATACGCGCTACGTAATTTAACAATCTGAAATAGTTTACCTCGTTCCCCAACATGCCACTCGTGCTCAAATAGCGCTCCTTCTGAGTAAACTAGCATAACTGCCATTAATCCGAGAATAACAGGGCTAGTTACAAACAACAGAATAAAAGCAGTGAGCCATTCAATTGCAAATTTCAACCACTTCAAGAACCAAGTTCCTCGACTGGGTAGTTTCTGCACCGATGGGATGTTCATAAATATGGGTTTACCTGCTTCAAGGCAAGCTTGAGCCCACAATCTCAACTTTGCTTCACCAAGTCTGGGATCAATACGAACCAAATGCACTGGAGAACGTTTAAGACACTCCACCAAGGACTCCTCCCTTTCGAGTGAAGGTAATCCGGGTTGGTTGTCTTCGGGAAGTCTAACCAACAGTTGACCTCTACGCCATGTGAGCGTGCAGTAGGAATGGCTATCCAGGTTTTCCCGGCTCATAGTATAGTAATTTTGTAAATTTGAGATTATTGAGTTTGTCATATGTTTACACTTCATAGATGCTAGATTGCCGACCCTAACCTCAAAAGCTATGTGCCTTTGATGCCAAACGACATCTCACTTAATTCCAAAAACCTGCAAGTAATTTCACTCTTTAGCAAAGCTCTACTACAATTCGCCATCCTGCATACAAAATCCAAAAATGCATAAGAAGCGAATTACTAATTTTAGATAATGCGAAAAACTACTGTTATATTATTCTTTGGAAGGAGACTTAATATTAAGGATATAAGACTCCGCAGAAATAATGACTTATTAGGTCAATTCTTTATTTACTCTTTAAACCACAAGTGTATTTTGGGTCAAAATATGAAGTTATGATTAATTAACCTTTAACACAGCTACGTAGCTGTAATTTTAGATGTTATTACTATTTTAAGTAATCGTAGCATAATTATTCTTTCGCAGTTAAGGAAGGCTTAATTTATCTGCCCACAAATTAGAGGAAACTACCTAACATAACGTGAAGTTTAGTTAAGTCAATAAACTTGGGCTTGAAAATTTATCGACTTGCATTGATAAGAACAAGGGAATTTAATAGTACAGCATGGCGTAAAT
>JANNFJ010000110.1:0-3752 GCA_031379725.1 Calothrix sp. OTE_75_metabat_31 | reverse complement strand
GGAATTTGTCCGGTTGGCTCATCCGAAAGTTACACCCGTGGACAACAACTAGTCTTCTAGCTTAGTCAAGCGGGAAATCAACAGCAATGTATGGCTTGCGCCACGCGGCGCTATCAGCATTGTATAGGTTTTATGGAGCAGAAATTGTGACCCAGGAATTTCACATTTCCGTGACCCTTGTAGGACAAAACGACTACTTGGTGCGGACGGAACAAGTCGCGCCTGGGGTGCCATTAGCAGAAGAATTGGTGACTTGGCCCGTAGCTGATTGGTTGGCTGCTGCTGGGCATTTAATGAATGACCCGTTGCAGTCGGTCTTACAGGGTGATGCAATGGTGCGGAACTCGGTTAACTTAGCGCAATTAGGTCAACAGTTATATAACGAACTGTTTCAAGGCACTCTCAGGGATAGTTGGATTACGGCGCAAGGTATCGCCCAAAACCATCAACAGGTACTGCGCTTACGTTTAGGCATAAAAGATAACCGTTTGGCGCGTCTACCTTGGGAAGTTATGCACGCAGGCGATCGCCCAATTGCCAGCGGCCCTTATATCGCGTTTTCGCGGTATCAAAGCGGCATGGTTGGCACATCGCGGCTACCATCAACTAACATGCCGTCACCACCCGATGAAGGGCGAATTAAGGTATTGATGGTCATTGCTTCTCCAAGCGACCAAACCCGTTTGGATTTGCTTAAGCAAGAAGCCATGCAACTCCAAGCCGAATTGCAGCGCCAATCGTCACACAGCGATGGTGGCTATGTTCTGCCAGAAATTCAATTAACACTACTCGAACAACCCGGACGCGAAGAATTAACCCAAGCTTTAGAGCAAGGGCGTTTCCACGTTCTCCATTATTCGGGACACAGTAATTTGGGTCCCAATGGCGGCGAAATCTATCTTGTCAGCGGGCGAACGGGTTTAACCGAAACGCTAACTGGTGATGATTTAGCGGGTTTGCTTGTCAATAATAATATTCAAATGGCGGTGTTTAACTCCTGTTTGGGTGCTTACGGAGCAACCTCGAATACAGATGCGGAAACCGGCGAACGGAATTTGAGCGAAAGCTTAGTTCGACGGGGTATTCGCAGCGTCCTCGCAATGTCCGAACGCATCCCCGATGAGGTAGCGCTGACACTAACGCAATTGTTTTATCGCAATCTCGATCGCGGCTACCCCGTCGATTTGTGCGTAAGTCGCGTCCGTCAAGGGTTGATTTCAGCTTACGGTTCGCACCAAATATATTGGGCGCTACCTATTTTGTATCTCCAATCCGAATTTGATGGTTATCTCAGTCCCGGACTATATTTGCCCACGAGTGCTGAGTTGGGGTATGAAACGCCAAGTTTGAGTATGCCCCTCAGTAGCCCAGCACAGTACTCGGATGTCAGCGATGGCTCGTCTATGTCATTACCAATTGATGATATGATGTCGTCTTCTTTGGCACGCGATGGTTCAGAAGATTGGTTAGGGGAAAACACCTGGGGCGATTTAGTCGATGAAATTGAGGATTATGACGACCCTAATTATGTTCAGGATTCGGCGATAGTTTCAGACCTATTTCGTCAGCTTGACCAACAAAAAACAATCGATGACCAGTCACCAATCGGTGCTGAACTACTCGATAATACCGACGAAGAAAGCATCCCTGGTATCGAAGTATCCGAAGATTTATCTTCCCTCGACCGCGAAGTAGAAAAATGGCGCGAAGCAAGAGCTGCAAGGGAGAATTTGCAGCGTCCCCATGTTTCCTCACAAGCCGAACAAGCAGGATTGGGCGGGCCAGGTAATTTAGCCCCCCGCAATGAGTACGCAGCAACCCGAATGCAAGGTAATTGGAGTAATCCTGACGTTGCGGCATCAACCTACGACCCCATTAGCACAATGGAGCCTGGTGTATCCCGTCGTCGTGGCAACAAGCTTCTACCCCTATTTGGGGCATTGGGTGCGGGTGCTATCTTCACTGCGGTTGGGATAAATTGGTGGCAAAATCAACCAATGTCAGTACTACCTAACATTCCCGAAACTGCACGGTTGGACAATCGCGGTAATTCGCAGCCCAATTTCAAGACCGAAAAAACCGAAATTGTCACTGCTTATGCTACCGAAAAACTCAGCCAGGGCGATTTGGATGCCGGGTTGAAAGCTGTAGAGGCATTACTCAACCGCAACGCACTACCTGCGGCACAAGCAGCACTCGATTTAATTCCCCAAAACAAAATAGACAACCCATCGGTTAATTTTTATAGAGGTCGCTTGGCGTGGCAGTCAGTGCAGACTGGTGACAAAAGATACAGTGTTGACGATGCTCGTCGCTTCTGGGAAAGCGCGGTCAAAGCTCAACCTGACTCGTTAATTTATACTAATGCTTTAGGGTTTGCTTATTATGCCGAAGGTAATTTGAATCGTGCAAACGATGCGTGGTTTAAAGCGCTGAATGTGGCTGTCAAAGACCAAAAACCAAAGGCGACGAATATGAACTCGGCTGCATCGGCATCGGTAAAGCCAATACGCGATGATTTAAATGCCTATGCTGGTTTGGCATTAGGTCTGTATAAATCCTCACAACAGCAGCCGAAAGCGAAGCGCGAACAATATCTGAATGAAGCAGTAAAATTGCGTCAGAAAGTTGTAGCTGATGATCCTGAAAACTTCCAAATGGACAAATTGAGTCAAAATTGGCTGTGGACACAGAAGGCATTGAAGGATTGGAAAGCACTGCTTCAATTACCAAGTCAGCGACGATGAAAGTGAGGGTATAGGGTGTGGGGGTTCTCGTTACCAGGTTCTGCGCCTGGTAACGCGATTGTTGGAGGGCTTCTACCTCCAGTCACATATAACTCTATAAATAAAATAAAGACGCGATATATCGCGTCTCTACAGGGACTAACTATTTATTTAATTCCTTCAAATTCTCCTAAAAATGTAGGTTTTGGACGGCTTACATGCAGTTCCCATAATGCTTTAATAATAGATAATTTTTCTCTAAAAGTATACCAAGAAACCGTTTCGTCGCTGTAGCTTCCCCAGTCAGGGGTTCCTAACCCAACTGATTGAATACTTAATTGCTTGCAGGTATAAATTGCACGGGGTAAATGAAAATTTTGCGTTACTAAAACGGCTTTTTCTATACCGAAAATATATTTTGCACGGTAGCAACTTTCGTAAGTGCTAAATCCAGCATAATCGAGTGTAATATCGGTTTCGGGTACACCTTTTCCTATGGCATATTGTTGCATCGTCACAACTTCATTGTAATCTTTAGTACTATTATCGCCAGTCATTAATATCTTTTTGACTCGTCCTAATTTATATAATTCCACCGATGCTGTCACTCGGTCAGCTAGCATTGGTGAAGGTGTGCCATCGGGATTTACCCCAGCACCAAAGACGATGGCAACCCGCTGAGGGGGAATTTTTGCAGCTTCAGTGTAACGATTATTTTTAGTAATATTATTTACATATAGGTTTAAAGCAAATGGGGTTGCGATCGCACTTACTATTACCAATCCCGATATTAATTTCCAGTGGTGTAAAAACCATTTTTGTAGCATATATTTTAGTTACATTGTAATTTGTTAAAAACCGTGGTGTTCATCTAGATTACTGACTTCTTAAATATATTGTAGAGACGTGAAATATATTATAGAGACGCGAAATTTCGTGTTTCTACATTTTGTCGGATAACAAAAAATATTATTTAAGGGTTAATCCTCCTGTAGTATACGTAGGGTGCGTTAGCGACAGCGTAAC
>JANNFJ010000025.1:0-1763 GCA_031379725.1 Calothrix sp. OTE_75_metabat_31 | reverse complement strand
CATGGATGGCAAACCCCAAACGTCAGAATATCAAATTAGTAATGCCCGAAGTGCGATCGCTTATTTGTGTCGTCCTCAACTATTACACACCTTTTCAACGTCCCGAAGGGTCTGAGTACGCAAAAATTTCCCGTTATGGGTGGGGACGGGACTACCACAAAGTTATGCACAAAAAACTAAAAGCGCTAAGTATCTGGTTAGAGTCACTCTCGGAAGGTATCGCAGCACGGTATTATGCTGATACAGGGCCAGTACAAGATAAAGTCTGGGCACAACGAGCGGGAATTGGTTGGATTGCAAAGAATGGGAATGTTATTTCCCGTTCGTTTGGTTCGTGGATATTCTTGGGAGAAGTGCTAACCAATTTAGAATTAACCCCAGATACACCCCATACCGAACATTGCGGTACTTGTACCCGTTGTATCGAAGCATGTCCAACAAACGCAATCGTATCTCCAACTGTTATCGATGCAAATCGTTGCATTGCCTATCACACAATCGAAAACCGTGACGAACAATTACCCGAAAATATCAAGCCGCATTTAGAAGGTTGGGTGGCAGGGTGTGACATTTGTCAAGATGTTTGTCCTTGGAATCAACGTTTTGCATCTTCCACAGATGTGCCAGAATTTCAACCGTACCCGCATAATGTCGCGCCGAAGTTGGTTGAATTAGCATCAATCTCAGACGCAGAATGGGATAAACGTTTTCCAGCATCAGCGTTAAGGCGAATTAAGCCAGAAATGTTACGACGGAATGCCCGTACAAATATTGAAGCATTCCCAACAAAAGCATGACCCAGAAAGTAATTATTTTTGATTTCGATGGCACAATTGCCGATACTGTAGATGCGCTGGTAAATATTGCCAACCGTTTGGCTGTTGAATTTAATTATATTCAAATAACACCCGAAGAACTGGCGATATTAAGAAGTTTTACATCGAGGGAAATTATTAAATATGCAGGTATATCTATCTTTAAAATTCCCTTCCTAGTTAAAAAGGTCAAGTCCGAGTTAAAAAATAAGATTCATGAGTTAAAACCGATTGATGGCATACAAGAAGCATTAATTGAACTCAAAAATCGAGGGCAAAGACTGGGGATAATTACTTCTAACTCTCAAGAGAACGTGACTGAGTTTCTGAAAATAAATAATTTAGATAATTTATTTGAATTTATTTATTCAGGTGTAACAATTTTTGGCAAAACTACAATCATTAATAATGCATTACGGCAAAAGCAACTCAAACCGCAAGAAGTAATTTATGTTGGTGACGAAACCCGCGATATCGAAGCATCGAAAAAAGCAAATATTAAAGTGGTTGCTGTCACTTGGGGGTTTAATTCTGACGAGGTTTTATCCAAGCAAAACCCTGATTTCTTAATTAATCATCCCAGCGAATTGTTACAAGTAATCAAGACTAATTAACGTAGGGTAAGAGAAATCAGAAACCCGGATTCTTTGACAATCCGGGTTTCTAGCCTCCTCGACTATTCTTAACCGACAAGTATTGGGGTACGTTCGCGTAGGGTAGTGTAACGCACCAATATTCTCCAACATTAATGACCAGGTTTACCCATATCAAAGGCTTTTTGCAAAAGGTCATCGCTAACAGTAGTCACAGCATCATTAGGTGAACCGATATCATTTGCCATATCCATATAATCTGAGGGATTACTTGTTTCTACTGCTTCCGTGTTTGTCTCTTGGGGTGCTGACATTTCAAACTTAGGTGCTAGTGCTTCTTCGGCAGCTTTAGCAC
>JANNFJ010000012.1:0-2521 GCA_031379725.1 Calothrix sp. OTE_75_metabat_31 | reverse complement strand
GTCATGCGATCGCACGTTACCTGAAAACGAGATAATTCTTACACTTGGGTCAATTGTAAGCTTATCTGGAAGGTTCATGCACCATATCGAAGGAAATTTTAGTAGTAAGGATGGTATAAAGCTGTACTATCAAAGTTGGTTGCCGTCGGGTACGGTATGCGGAATCCTAGCTATAGTACATGGTTTGGGGGGACATAGTGGGATGTACTTGAATATAGTTAAGGAATTGATACCGAAGGATTTTGCTGTGTATGGTGTGGATTTGCGGGGAAGTGGTAAATCTCCGGGTCAACGTGCTTATATTAATAGTTGGGATGAATACCGGAACGATGTTGCAGCGTTTTTGGATCTGGTTAAATCTAAGCATCCGGGAATCCCCTGTTTTTTGTTTGGTCACAGTATGGGAGGATTGACGATTTTAGATTACTTGCTGCGGTATCCGGAATCAGCTAGGTTATTGAATGGTGCGATCGCATTTACCCCTGCTTTGGGTGAATCGGGTGTTCCACCGATTAAACTGATGCTGGGAAGGATTCTTTCACGGATATATCCCCGTTTTTCGATGAATACAGGTATGGATTTGGGTTTTGCTTCACGGGATGCGGAGGTAATTAAAGCATATAGTCAAGATACATTAAGACATACTGTAGGTACTGCTCGTTTATCGACGGAGTTTTTTACAACTCTTGTTTGGGTACAAGCAAATGCTAACGATTTACAAATACCATTTTTGATGATGCTTGCTGGTGATGATAAGGTAACTTTACCTGAAGGTGGGAAGGTGTTTTTTGAGAAGGTCAGTAGTAAAGATAAGGAATTGCGGGAATATCCAGATAGATATCACGATATGCAGGATGATTTTGGTTATGAAGAGGTTTTGGGAGATTTGGCAAGTTGGTTGGAAAAGCATTTATAGATTTCAATTTCCTTAAAATTTACGCAGTATTGGTAACTAACGTGTTAATTTACTTATATCAATATCGTCATATTCTTGTTCATATTCTTGTGGATATTCATTAATTGGGATTTCTAACCAATCGCTTAATTCTCCTACTAACCATTGACGTTCATCATCAGTTAAATTTGTATATCTATCGAAGTTTAATTTAACAAAATTAAAATCTTTGACAATTAGTTTTAACCAGGGAGTAAGTTGAATATCTGTTCCACTTTGGGCAAAGTCGATTCGACATAATAAAGACGTTGGAGTTGGTTCTTTAAAATTCCATTTAAACCCGAATAATTCACGTTTAATAGTGATATATTGACGGTCTATTTTCACGTGGAGACGTTTATAAAAGCCTGATAAAATCAGAAAAATCAGATATGCGATCGCACCAGCTTGCAACAATATTAAAAAAATATTACCAGAACCGCTAAAGTTAGAAAAAATACCACTGAAAATATTTAGTCCTAATGCAAATGGAGTTACACAAGATATTAATGCCACTAAACCAACATTAAAACCTTTTGGGGGCAAAATAATTTCTAATTTATCTGGACTTTTTATTAATTTAATTTTACTTCCTAATGGTTTGCTTAGTTGTTGATGGGATGTTTGTATAGCATTTTTCCGGATTGGTGGATTCTCAAGACTTTGTATGGCAATTTCTACCGATGCAAATCTTTGTTCTAAACTGGGTTCGGTCATCCACTCCAACCAATCGGTAAATTGCGGACTCAAATTAGTTAGTTGACGAAATTGAATTTGTAAATCTTTTTGCGGTAACTCGGTGGGGTGCAATCCTGTTACTAAATAAATCAAAGTTGCACCCAAACTGTATAAATCTGTTGCTGGTTTTGTCCTGCCTCCAAATTGTTCGGGTGGCATATATCCATAAGTTCCAACCACGGTAATTGTACCACCTTCTTGAGCCGCAATATTTGTAACTGAACCAAAATCAACTAAATAGACTTGTCCGACACTATTACCAGAACGATTTGTGAGCAATATATTACTGGGTTTAATGTCACGATGAATTACAGGACGTTGTTGTTGATGAAGGTAGGAAAGAATTTCCAACAGCTTTTGCGCTAATTCTTTAACTTCGGTTTCGCTAAATCTTCTTCCCGATTGTAAATGTTCTTCTAAAGATTTTGCTTCAACGTAGGTTTGTACTAATCCAAATCCTTTATCATCGGGTGTGTCGAATTCAAAATAATCTAAATATTGTGGTATTTCTGGATGATTGAGACTTTTTAATGTTTCTGCTTCACGTTGAAATAACTTCAAATCCTGCCAGTCAAAATCTTGTCCTAAAAACAATACTTTAACAACTACTTGCTGCTGAGTTAGTAAATCTATAGCTAATAAAGTACGTCTTCCTGTTTGTCTACCTAATTCGCTTTTAATTTGATATCTATTGTTTAATATTTTATTATTCATTATATTATATAGAGGGCAAGGGGTAAAGGTTAAAGGTTAAAGGGGAAGAAGAAAAGCATACATAACTCCTAACTCATAATTCATAACTCTTAACTCCCAACTTCCTTCGACTTTCTCTTTCATACCATTTAGCAA
>JANNFJ010001389.1:0-2509 GCA_031379725.1 Calothrix sp. OTE_75_metabat_31 | reverse complement strand
GAAAGGTAATATTTATCACGTGAGTTTTTATGCGACTGCTAAAAATTAAGGGATTAAGGGAGTAGGGGCGCTCTTTACCCCGCCCGACAAGAGTGGGAAGTAGGGTAAGAAATAAATATTGATTGCCATCCTTTGCCTACTCTTCCTTCCCCTTAGTTGAAATTTGTACTAAGTATTAAATTAACCAGGGGTTTAACCCTGGTTTTTTTGTTAAGCTAACTAAGTTTATAAATAGGGAGTAGGAAGTAGGGAAGAGAGTGTGATGGGGTGATAGACAATTAAAAAACTTGTTATACTCTGAGCGGTTAGCTAAAACCTTACTAATCAAAGCAGATAGCGATTTTTGAAGTTCGATTTCTAGCCGTTTGTAGTTAGTTAGCTTCCCCCCTCTTCCCCCCCTTCCCCTCTACTCCCTACTCCCTACTCCCCTAATTATGGAAATACCAACTTTAATTCAACAAATGTTGCAAGCTGGATTTTATCCACATGCTTGTAAGGAACCCATCCGTCTCATCCAGACCCACTGTTCCTATGTGCTGCTGACTGGAGATTTTGTTTACAAGTTGAAAAAACCTGTAAATTTCGGCTTTTTAAATTATTCAACCCTCGAACTGCGACGTAATTTTTGCCATGAAGAATTGCGACTTAACCAACGTGGTGCCGCAGAATTATATTTAGAAGTATTACCAATTGCCCAAACCGACGAACAATATCAATTGAATGGTACTGGCGAACCCGTAGAATATGCGCTGAAAATGCGTGAATTTCCAGATGTTGGATTATTTAGCACCATGTTTGAAAATGCGTTGTTGGATGAATCGCATATGGAAGAGTTGGGACGAGTCGTAGCAAGATATCATAGCAAAACTGAAACCAACGAATATATTCGCAGCTTTGGTGAAATTGCTCAAGTTCGTGATTCGATTGACCAAAATTACTCACAAACGACCAACTATGTCGGCGGACCGCAAACTACAACTCAGTTTGAGGAAACAAAGCAATATACCGACAACTTTTTTGCCGAACGTGCCAAACTATTTCAAACCAGGATGGCAAATAATTTCATCCGTGAATGTCACGGCGATTTACACATGCAGAATATTTGCATGTGGCACGACCAAATTTTACTGTTCGACTGCATCGAATTTAACGAACCATTTCGGTTTGTTGATGTTATGTACGATGTCGCCTTTACCGTCATGGATTTGGAAGCACGGCAACGCAAAGATTTAGGTAATGTATTTTTGAATACATACGCCGAGCAGACAGGCGATTGGGAAGGGCTGCAAGTGCTACCATTATATCTAAGCCGCCAAGCATATGTACGGGCGAAGGTAACTTCGTTTTTACTTGATGACCCAGGAGTACCTGCAAAAGTCAAAGAAAAATCCGCGCAGATTGCAGCAGCATATTACACCCAAGCATGGGAATATACTCAGCCGAGTCAAGGGCAATTGATTTTGATGTCAGGGGTATCGGGTTCAGGTAAAAGTACGGCAGCACGGCATTTAGCCAAACAAATCGGGGCAATTCATCTGCGTTCGGATGCAGTGCGGAAGCATTTGGGATCTGTACCGTTGTACGAGCGTGGCGGTAGCGATTTGTACAGTGAAGCGATGACTGCGAAAACCTACGGACGATTATTGGAGTTAGGGATTTTACTGGCAAATCAAGGCTTTAAGGTAATTTTGGATGCCAAGTACGACCGGGTTGCATTGCGAGGAGATGCTCTAGCACAATCCAAATCGCATAACATCGGGCTGCAAATTATTGAATGCACCGCACCAATGGAGGTATTGCAAGAACGGTTGCACAAACGTACAGGTGATATAGCTGACGCAACAGCAGATTTATTGTTATCGCAGTTACAAAACGTTGAACCTTTTACTAGCAGTGAAAAAACTTATCTAAAAACTTTGGACACAACTCAACCACTAACGGCACAATTAAATGGTGTAATTAGCGCTATTGCTATCTAAAACTTATGTCACCAAAAAACAACTTTGGTAATGTTCCGGTTCCGAAAAATTTCTTCACCCAAATTTTAATTGGGGCATTTTTAACAGTTATATTACTGAAAATTACTAATAATCCTGCCTGGAGTATTTTTCTAGGTGTTTTAGCAGGTTTTAGTATTGGTTGGTTTAGCGAAACCAATAAAGGTGGTCCCGATCCCTCTCCTGTAGGGACTTCAGAAGGAATTGATGCAGGGCTGAAATATTGGTTATTCTTTCTGGCTGGTTTTATGTGGTTGCAGTATCCAGCAACTTTAGGGATTTTGCTAGGTGCTTTTGGTGGTTTTGGTGGGGGTACGATTCTTGCTTGGTGGGAAAGTAAAGAAGCCACACAAACTGATTTACCTCCGGAATTGACTGAAGGAGAAATTGCCGAATTACCTAAGCAGGTAACAGGAAGGCAAAAACGACCAATTCGACGATTTCGTCGTCCCCGTGGCAGAAATTTTAGATTTTGGGAGTAAATTAGGGAGTTAAGAGTCAGTGGTCAGGAG
>JANNFJ010001382.1:0-2011 GCA_031379725.1 Calothrix sp. OTE_75_metabat_31 | reverse complement strand
TTTAGCACGTTAAGTACGCAAGAACCAAATAACTGATAAAGCACAAGCTGAAACTACCCTTACTAAACTCGATGGGCAAATACAATACGCTTCCGAGCAATTAAAGCGTGAAGATTTATCTCCGCAGGCTCGACAAAAGCTAGGACAGTTCAAAGGCACCTTGGAACGACAATACAGAACTTATTCCCCAGCCTTAAGAAAAGCACAGTCATTCAGGGCAAACGCATCTAAACTAGCAGAAGCTGGGTGCGGCTACGCCGCACCTGGGCGGAAAGTCTGCCACCGTGCGATCGCAGTAGAGACTCCGGGAGTATCGCACGGTGGACACCTGCTATGGTAGCCTCAATCATATAAGTAGGGTGCAGGCTGTTGGCTCAAAATGAAATTAAAACCAAAACAAAGCATCGCGGACTATTTCGCGGATATGGAAGACCCACGAATCGACCGTACAAAGCAACATAAATTAATAGATATCATTACAATAGCAATTTGTGCAGTGATTTGTGGAGCTGACACGTGGGTGGCAATAGAAACATATGGGAAGGCAAAAAAGAATTGGAAAAGAGAAAGTTTATAGAATTAGCAAACGGTATCCCATCCCATGATACTTTTGCGCGAGTATTTGCAGCTCTCGATCCACAACAATTCCAGCAATGTTTTCTCAGTTGGATAAAATCGGTTGCAACAATTACAGAGGGAGAGGTAATCGCTATAGATGGGAAACAGTTAAGGCATTCATTTGATAAGAAAGATGGTCAAAGTGCAATTAGTATGGTTAGTGCTTGGGCAACAAGTAATCGTTTAGTCTTAGGTCAAAGGCAAGTTGATAAAAAGTCACTCTGTTATTACGGCGATACCAGAGTTAATTAAAGTTTTAGATATAGCTGGCTGTATTATTACAATTGACGCTATCGGTTGTCAAAAAGAAATAGTCAAAACAATTTCTCAAAAAAATGGAGATTATGTTATTGCGCTTAAAGAAAACCAAGAAAGTCTGTATCAAAGCGTTGTCCAGCTATTCAAAAAAGCAATCAAAACAAGATGCGTAGGTTTAAAAGCAAGTAATTATAGTACTCGTGAGTATAGTCATGGACGTGAAGAAATACGTAACTATTTGATGCTATCCAATGTGGAGCATGTTCTAGATGTAAATCAAAAATGGCAGAATTTTAAGAGTGTAGGTATGGTTGAATCAGTACGAATAGTCAATGGAGAAACAACTGTTGAAACTCGTTATTATATAAGCAGTTTAGATGATAATGCAAAATTGCTTGGGCAATCAGTTCGTAGCCATTGGGGAATAGAAAATTCATTGCACTGGATATTAGATGTTGCTTTAAGAGAGGATGATAGTCGGATTCGGAAAGATAATGCACCGCAAAACTTTGCAGTTTTACGTCATATCGCAGTTAATTTATTAGGACAAGACAAAAGTAAGAAGTTTGGAATCAAAAATAAACAATTTCTTGCTGCAATAGATGATGATTATCTTGCCCAACTCTTAAAATTAATGATTTAAATATATTTAAATGAATTTAAATACGTGCATATTTGATTAATCAGATTGATTGTCATCACTTTATGATGTCTAAATACTTGTTTTTCTGTATATAATTACACAGCCTTATTGCTTGCTTGTTATTTTACGCACTCACAGATATAAATATAGGACTTACGCAAAATATCTCCCAAACCCTATTATCTCTGTGTCGCGCCAGGTGCTACAACGGGGGGAACCCCCGCAACGCACTGGCTTCTCTGTGTCCTCTGTGGTTCATTCTTCCGTGACCTTTGCGTAAGTCCTAAAATAATGTAAAATACTACCTTTACATAAGATTTTTACTTAAATAGATTAAATTAGATGCGTTTGCCCTGGGGGAGTGGTAGTTTCCCGTTACTATGCTTAACTGCGATTTCCCAAACAGAAATGGCAGAAACGATGAGGGCATTTTGGTTTTCGCCTATGGCTAATAGTGTACGTCCACGCTCAGAAAGCTGATCTGGAGTATGG
>JANNFJ010001381.1:0-9192 GCA_031379725.1 Calothrix sp. OTE_75_metabat_31 | reverse complement strand
TAATGGTAATTTGATACTAAATAAAATTGCGGCGATGATTGGCGAAATCATCAAAATTAACCAGCCAGGGTTGGCATTTGCCCAATACAGCATTCCTAAAACGATTGCCCCGAATACTAATGATGTTGCTAAGTCGGGTTGGATGAATACTAATGCCCAAGGAATTGCTGTAAAAGCCATTGCCCGAACAACACCAGGGATAGTAGAAGCTGTATTTTTGTGAAGTAAAGCCGCTAGGGTAATAATCATACCGATTTTGGCAAATTCGGATGGTTGGACGTTGAAGCCAGCCACGCTAATCCACCGTTGTGCCCCTTTGGCACTAGTACCCGCTAGCATTACCGCAATTAAACTGACGTTGGTTAAACCGTAGGTAAACCAGTGAATTTGTAATAAATTTTCGTAACGGATGCGGGCAATGACTAAAGCAATTACTGTACCAATTGCGGTTACAAGCCAGTGCCACCACCAGTCAATTAGTCCTTGACTTAATTCGGTGCTGCGAATCATCACGCCACCGAAGATGCTAACGCCAACTACTAGTAAAAATAATAACCAATCGAGTTGCTGCCAAGGTTTAATCCAATACTTCCAACGATTTTGATTGCGTGAGGACTTTCTTAATAACATTGTGCGATTTTAGACTTGAGCTTCTATAGATTTTAAATTTAATAACCAATTAAATCTGTATTCCCAGGTATCACCTGGGAACCAGAACAAAAATTATTTTTTTACGTTAATGCAGCCACCGATACCTTGCCAGCGATCGCCAGGGCAATTGCATACAATGCCTTGGCACTAGCTGATTCGGGGTCACCTGCAACAATTGGCACACCAGTATCGCCTCCAACCCGCGTCGATATTTCTAACGGCACGCATCCTAATAATGGTATTCCTAGCTCTGCGGCTGTTTTTGAGCCTCCACCCGAACCAAAGATGTCATATTGCTTTTCTGGCATGTCAGGGGGTATAAAGTAGCTCATATTTTCTACTATCCCCAGTACGGGTACATTCATCTGCTGGAACATTCGCAAGCCTTTACGTGCATCCAACAGGGCAACATTTTGAGGTGTAGTCACAATTACTGCTCCTGCCATCGGTACAGCTTGGGTCAGCGTTAACTGAGCATCTCCTGTACCTGGAGGCATATCGACAATTAAATAGTCAAGTTCGCCCCATTGCACTTGGTATAAAAACTTGCGAATAATTCCGTTGAGCATCGGGCCGCGCCAAATTACAGGTTGGTCTTTGTCGATGAGAAAACCCATCGATACTAATTTGACTCCATGATTGAAGGCAGGTTCCAAAATTTCGCCGTTTTCACCATTGCTAACAACGATTGACGCATCAGATAAACCCAACATTGTTGGGTCATTGGGCCCGTAAATATCGGCATCGAGTAATCCAACTTTTGCACCTGTTTGCGCTAAAGCAACGGCTACATTTACTGCCACCGTACTTTTACCGACACCACCCTTTCCGCTGGAAATCGCAACAATATTTTTGACACCAGAGATTCCCGTGCGGTCGGGTAAGCTTTTTTGCTGCGGTGTTTCGGCTGTTACTTCCACGGCTACATCTGTAACACCAGGTAGTTTTTTAACGGCTTTTTGACAGTCTTCAACAATAAATTCGCGTAACGGGCAGGCTGGGGTTGTCAATACTAAGGTAAAACTCACCTTACCTGCTTCAATTTTTACGTTGCGAATCATGTTCAGTTCAACCAGACTTTTGCGGAGTTCTGGGTCTTGGACTGGTCGCAACACTTCTAAGACTGACTGCGAATCTAAGACATTGTTCATATTTTTTACCCTTACTGCCGCAACAAAATTTAACAAAATTAATTTGTTATGTATAATTGCATCTTAGCCGTTTGTGGCTTAGTAATTGGTAACGAATACTGATCAGTATTAGACATCTGGTAAAAATGATGTAGGGGCGCAATGCCTTGCGCCCCTACAAATGCTTTCGGACAACGCATAATTAATTTCTACCAGATGTCTATTGGCAATGTTAGAAAATTTATGATAACCATTACTAATTGCCAGGATTAAAAATCAAAACAACTATCTTTTAGCGATTTTCTTTTTCTTGATGCTGCATTTATCGCCGTTCCTTCAGCGTAATCAACTAAAGCACGTGCGACTCTATCGGCATAGGGACGGGAAAACGACCAAATTAGCGGAGATAACCAACCGCGTAATGTGACAGAATATGATAGGCAAGTGCCGCAAACTGTAGATTCGACTTTGTAAATTATTCTTTCTTCAACGCCGGGGATTGCTAAAATTCTGATACTCAAAAGTTCTCTGGGATTAACTCGTTCGACAAAAATCTGGATAGGAATCGGAGACCACCGGGTGACTGCACGATAAATTAATCCAGGTTTGGGAACTAAACCGTAGGGCACATTAGTACTTTTAAGCAATGGATGCCAAGAAACATCCCCCAAATCAACAACTTTATGCCATAGTTCATCTACCGTTGCCGAACTCAGCTCTCGATACGTCCGCACCAGAGAAGCGCAAAAACGACGGCGTTTGCGGTGGATGAATTTGGATAACCAACTTTGCATTTTCCGTAATCCTCCTCGCTAAACGCTTTTTGGTTACTCTAGTAGTACGATCAGCTATTAGTGATGAGTTTCTAATATTAAAATATCTCACTTATGGCGCTATTAAGGCAAGCTGTTATGTATTGAATTTATCAATAATTTCTTGGGATTGTAAATACCAATTTTATTTGAAAATATGATCTAACAAGATCATTGTCATAATATATGAATAAATTATTCCTCCTTTAGGCGTAAATACTGATGCCCAAGGGATGAGAAAACTTTGAATTTGGTGTAGATTGCAATTGCCGTTGTTAGCCCCCGCTTAAAGATTTAGATAAAACCCTAACGTTAGGGAAGGTCATCGTCAAACTAAAATGGCTTCACGGTCTTTCTAACTTACCTTTGCCTAACAAAGCACAGGTCTAATTTTCGTTAACGTAGTAGTGGTCTGTGTCATAAGTTTTGAGGGGTTAAGAAAAATCACAGAGGACAGGTTGTACATGGAGTGCGAGCATCTTGCTCGCTTTGTATAATACGCGAGCAAGATGTAAGCCCTGCGGGCACGCTGCGCGAACGCACTACAGCAACCCATCAAAATTAATGACATGAAGCATTAGTTGTCCCGCCTGACCTACAACCCCTCAAAAACGTTAAAACCATAGTAGAAATTTTACATGTAACGTCTCCACATCCCGCATTCATTCATGACACGAACCAGTAGTGGTAATAGTCAACAGGTAAATAAAAATAAACACTTTAGTAAACCCATACACAATTTGAGAGACAATAGTTTAATCATCCAAACTCAAGTATATGTTTTGCGACGCGCTCGGCAAATAGAGCTACTTAAAGCAGGTGCGTAGATTAACAACTTTTTAGGGAAACTGTAATTTAGGTTTTAGTAGGGTTTAAAATTCTATGTTGATCGACTCCAAATCTCCCACTGTACAAACCACACCGTCAAAATTTTTGCCACCGAGTGACGCAAAAGAGCGAGTTAGCGCGTTCATGCAGCAGTTACAAGACGAAATTGCTCAAGGATTGGAAGCAATCGATGGTGCGAGTAAATTTACTGAAGATAGCTGGGAACGTCCTGAAGGTGGTGGTGGGCGATCGCGTGTCTTACGCGACGGAGCAATTTTTGAACAAGCGGGTGTAAATTTTTCAGAAGTCTGGGGAAGCCATTTACCCCCCTCGATTCTTGCCCAACGTCCTGAAGCCGCTGGACACCGTTTCTACGCAACTGGAACTTCATTAGTACTCCACCCACGCAACCCATATATCCCAACCGTTCACCTCAATTACCGTTACTTTGAAGCGGGGCCTGTATGGTGGTTTGGTGGTGGTGCCGATTTAACTCCCTACTATCCTTTTGCCCAAGATGCAAGCCATTTTCATAAATCTTTTAAACAAACCTGCGATAAACATCATCCGGAATATTACCCAGTATTTAAACGCTGGTGCGATGAATATTTTTATTTGAAACATCGCGGAGAAACACGAGGTGTTGGCGGTTTGTTTTTTGACTATCAAAATGGTCAAGGCGAATTATATCCTTCCTCTCACAACACCGCAGCCCCAACCTACAGCCAAGACTGTGCCGCAGCAGCCTACAGTCAGCAAATAGGAGCGCCAAAACAGCGTACTTGGGAAGAATTGTTTGCGTTTGTCCAAGATTGCGGTCGGACATTCCTACCGGCTTACCTGCCAATCATCAAACGTCGTCAGGATATAGAGTATGGAGAACGCGAGCGTAATTTTCAATTATACCGTCGTGGTAGATATGTAGAATTTAACTTGGTTTATGACCGAGGCACAATTTTTGGGTTACAAACCAACGGTCGTACCGAATCTATTTTGATGTCGTTACCACCTTTAGTACGTTGGGAATACGGCTACCAACCTGAACCAAATACCCCAGAAGCCGAATTGTACGATACCTTCCTCAAACCGCAAGATTGGGCAAATTGGAGTGAGGAAGTAGGGGCGCAAGGCCTTGCGCCCCTACAGGGTACCACTGGTGAATAGGGGGTAATACCCCTCGTTGTGCCGAAATATCTCGTAGGGGCACGATATATCGTGCCCCTACAGCACCGTGGGATAACAAAAAATCGTTCGATGAGGGGTGTTACCCCTGGATTGCCTGTAGCATCCTTGAAGAAACCGGGTTTCTGTTTTCGATTACGCGGTATTGTAAGGGCGGGGTAACCCCGCCCCTACGACTAATCTAAATTCAAACGAAAAAATAAGACTTTGATGATTTTCCTATAAAGAATGAAACAGCGCTGCCTTAAAAAGGGGGATTTAGGGGGATAAATTTTGGGAAAACTTCAAAACCTACGCAGTATTACGATCCGTACTACCTTGTCCCCCTCTCTTCTCTTCGCTTTTCCCTATTCCCTACCCCCCCCTCCCCACTCCCTGATTTTCAATACTGGCTGCTATAAAGATTAAAGGTTATAAAAAATACTAGTGAAATGTTTTTAATTGCTGACAGCAGTCGAAAGCAAAAAAAATCACAGTAAAATTCAAGAAAGCAGCGCCAAGGGTAAAAGCAGTGATTCATATCGAGCAAAAAACTTATACCATCCAGGACGGCAACACGGTAATTGTTTTAACACCAGCAGGTCGGTTGGATATTACCACAGCTTGGCAATTTCGCCTCCAATTGCAGGAATGTATTTCCAAGTTGAGTCGTCATGTTGTTGTCAATTTAGGTCAGGTAAACTTTATTGATAGTTCGGGTCTTACTTCTTTGGTAGCGGGGATGCGAGATGCGGACAAAGTCAAAGGTACTTTTCGGATTTGTAGCGTTCATCCAGAAGCGAAACTAGTCTTTGAAGTCACAATGATGGATACAGTGTTTGAAATTTTTGAAACCGAAGAGGAAGCTTTAGAAGGTGTCCCTCGTGGTGTCCCAATTTAATTATTTGAGTTTTCCCCCCTACACCCCTACACCCTTCCTTTTTGTGTAGCGGTAAGCATCTAAAATTGCTCCCCAAGTTGCCCTTCCTGTGATCTGGTCAATTCCTTTGTCGTAACTTTTGAATTCTTCTTGAGTCGCTTCAAATCCTAAAGCAACTTGGATGGTATTGCCCTGGTAAGTGAAACGACAACAAGCAGACGATGGTGGTGTTGCAAAAAAATGATATCGGCTAGCAGTTATTTCTTGAACCGAAACATCCAGAATACAGCCGGGTAAAAAATCTAACTGTTCTGGAGTCAGTGATTCGAGTAAAGTCGGGTTTAAACCGCCACCAGCTAATGCTTCGGGGTTTTTGGGCATGTAGTATTGAACTTGGACGGTTTGGGAATCTTGGCTTTCGCGCAACCGCAAAATCCGCTGACGATAAGGTTGGTCAAGTTTGAGGACGTTTGCTTGTTCGGCAAATAAAGCAATGCTATCTTCTGCAAACACAGGTACGGGAACTTGCCACAGACGCAGGTGAACGAACCATGCAGGGTCGTCTAAAGCTTGTTTACGGTTATCAAAGTCGCCAGATAGGTACTCAGCTAGAGCAAGCAATTGGGGTGAGAAGCGCATAAGTGTAATTTATGTTTATGCGGTATTATTATATGTTGTGCTTGGTTGCGTAGCATAACAATTGATTTGAAAAGTGCGAGCTTGAAAATTCTTGCAGCTATAATTATTTTATTGAATAGAACCCCTGTGTAAGTAGCCCCGACCAGAAGTCGGTGTTTTCAGCCAGAACTGGTTTTAACTGCAATATTGAGAACGCAAATAAATCTAGAACCAAAACAGCAACTTGGCAAACCAGTCTGTTTGCTGTGAAAATAAACATACGTCGCCTAAAATTAATTTTTGTGAATAACGTCCGTACTGTCTCCGATACGAAAAAAACTTTCTACTCCGTTCATACTCGTCCGATTAATACGATTTATCGGCGAGTTGTCGAAGAATTTATGGTAGAAATGCATCTCTTGTCAGTAAATGTTGATTTTACTTACAATTCGATTTACGCTTTGGGTTTCGTAACCGCATTTGACCGCTTTATGCAAGGTTATCTGCCCGAAGGAGATAAAGTATCTGTTTTTAATGCTCTTTGTCAATCGGTTGAAGCAAATCCAAGTCAGTATCAACAAGAATCTCAACGGTTGATAGCTTTAGCTAAAAGTTTGAGTGCCAACGATTTAGTCGCATGGTTAAGTCAAACCACTCGTCTAGACAAAGATGCCGAATTGCAAAGGCAATTGGAGGCGATCGCAACGAACCCCAAGTTCAAATACAATCGTTTGTTTGCCATCGGCTTGTTTTCGCTGTTAGAAGCATCCGACCCCGAATTGGTCAAAGACGAAAAGCGACGTAATGAAACTCTGAACTCCATTGCTGCCGGGTTACATATTTCTGACGACAAACTCAATAAGGATTTAGAGTTATACCGTTCAAACTTAGACAAAATGGCGCAAGCTATGGTAGTAATGGCGGATATGGTTGCTGCCGACCGCAAGAAACGCGAACAACGCGCTCAAAAACAAGCTACTGCTACTACGACTACTGAGTGATAAGTAGGGGCGGGGTATCCCCGCCCGTTTTTGATCGAGAGTGAAACAGATTTAATAACCTAGCTTCCCTACTCCCCTATCCTTTTGTTAAAAAGGCGAAACTCGGTAAATTAGATTGCTGACGATTGAAAGTGCCATAGATCCCAAAATCGCACTCCAGATTCCATATCTCAATCGAAAACCCCTAACAAAATATGCTGCCAGACCAAAGCAAATCACTGTAATGATGAAAGTGAAAAAGTCAGGGAATATATTGAAAGTCAGGGCATTCGGTATTCTAAATACAGAACTGAGTGCAGGTTTAACCAGCACTGTGATAATACCCAAAGCAGCAGCTGACACAAAAATTTTATCAGGTTCTACTTCAACTCCAATTGGTAATTTGCAAATAGCGAAAAAACTGGCTGCCGTAACAAACCAGGCAATCATAAGTGATGTAAAATTCATTGCCACAAGCCCTGAAACGTGAATGGCGTTATTGTGGTAAATGTCCTGTATGCTTTATAAGTTAATCGAACCTGGAATTATTATTATTTGTACATTAGCTAAACTATTTCAGCTAACTGGTAACTATTTTTTAATTTTTTCACAATATGATTTTTGGTTATCCCTCAGTGTCAGGGCACGATGGTATCGTGCCCCTACGGTATATTCGACGCAATTAGGGGTTAGTCCCTGACAAATTGGTTATCCCAAGGGCTGTAGGGGCACGATAGTATCCATTGGTGTCAACTTAAGCTCAAACGCTTACCCCACGGTTTTTTTACCCCTTAATCCCCTCCCCGCAGGCGGGGAGGGGAAAAATTCGGTTCCCTCCCCGCAGGCGGGGAGGGTTAGGGTGGGGTTCTTCTGGATCTATACGTTTAACAAGGGTTTCACGTTAAGTTGACACCAATGGATAGTATCGTGCCCTACGCTATATTAGGCACAACTAAAAATTAGACCCTGACAAAGAGGATTTTTGGTTATCCCTCAGTGTCAGGGCACGATGGTATCGTGCCCCTACGGTATATTCGAGACAACTAAAAATTAGACCCTGACATAAACTAGTAAATTAAATACATCAAAAATTAATATAAAATTTGCAGGCTGTTATTAAGCCTGCACTATCCAATTATTGTAGATGCGTAGTTACCCTGAATTGTATGTAAACAATATTGCTTTTATGGAGTAGAGCTAGTGCTTCCAGGTACAACGGGTGCTGTTTGTGCTGGGTTATTAAGTTGCCCAGGATTTGCCCGATTGACACCTGGAGCAGGTATATTCGGGAAAGGAACTTGATTTGTGCCAGGTGGAATTGCCGGATTCAAGTTGCCCTGGGGGTTATTAGGCAATGTCCCCGCGCCAGGTAAACCAGGAATAGAGGTATTAGCAGGCTGGTCTACAGTAGTCGAAATGATGCCCAAAGAAACGCGATCGCCTCCGACTTGCCGTAACAAATCTAAAGTTTGGATGACATCGTTATAACTTGCCGACCGCGAAGCATTTAACACTAAAGTACCTGCAGGATTTTGTTTGAGATAATTTTCCAAAATCCCTCGCAACTGGTCTTTGGGGATAGCCGCTGTCCCTTGGTTCTCGACAAAAGCTTGCCCTAGACCGTCAATTTGCACCAGCAAGGTTTGTCGGGCAGGTTGGGAGGCTGTTTGCGGGCTTTGAGGGGATTGTGTGCCCGTATTCCCTCTGGGCAACTCAAGATTGATCGACTTAACTACCTCTTGCCGAGAAAATTGCAAAGCAGCTAGGATAAAAAATGTCAGGATACAAAAGATAACGTCAATCAGAGGAATAATTTGAACCTGTGCTTCATCGGTTTGAATGCGTGGCTTGATTTTCATTTTTACAACCTGGAGAGAGTTAATTTTTCAACTTACGGGTTTTCCGAATCCGAAGAATTTGACTCCGCAGGTGGGTCATAGGGTTCACCTAACTTAGATTTACCGCGACGACGGGGATAATTGAACGAATCTTTGGTTTTTTGAGTAGTATTATCGGGTGATTCGGGTGCGGGGAGTGCCGCTTGAGTTCCATAATTTTGAGAACCCGAATAAGTCTCTACTGTTGGCACTCCTGCGTCGTAGCTCATATCATCGTAATTAGGCGGAGACTGG
>JANNFJ010001226.1:0-3057 GCA_031379725.1 Calothrix sp. OTE_75_metabat_31 | reverse complement strand
CGTCGATAGTCATTGTTCCGGTAGTCATTAGTTGATAGTCATTAGTTATTGCTAAAAATAAATGACTATCATCCAAATAGCTACCATAATGAAGACAAATCACTAACGACAATTAACTATTGACTTACAACCACATTGTTTTTTGATGGCAGTGGTAAATAATGGCGAAGTGCCTTAAGCGTGACTGCTAAACTACAGGTCAATGCAACTTGTTCGCGTTCGAGTAAGCCTAAAATACTATCTTGATTATCGCGTTCGACTACTGGTAATTGATTTAAGCCGCGCAATGCCATACGGTCTAAAGCCTCTTGTAATGGTTCATCGCTGTGTGCGTAAAGAACATCAATAGTGGAAATATCCCTGAGAGTTTGACTTGATAAATTTTCTTGAGTTTCAGTAGATGAATTTGGGTAATTTTGCCAATAAGTAAGGGCACCATTGATATCTTCCAAGGTAACGATCCCTATTAAATGCTCGGCTTCATCAATTACCAAAGCACATTGGGTGCGATCGCGCCACATAGATAACGCTGCCTCCAACACGGACATTGTTGCAGGCAGCCTTTTTGGATTTTCGCGCATCGCATCCACCACTAAAATTTCTTGTAAAATTTCAGTCTGTTGGTCTTTAAATTTCGACAGACCAACTTGCTGTAAGCTTGTGTTGGAAGGTGCATCGGGTTTCATTCGGTCTACCACCCAAAAACTTAAACCCACTGCTGCCATTAATGGCAAAACAATTCGATAGTCGCGGGTTAATTCAAATAATAGTAAAATGGCTGTCAAGGGAGCTCGAACACTACTAGCTAGAACCGCAGCCATGCCTACCATTGCATAAGCTGGAGGTGCTGCCATATATGTGGCAAGCCCTGGGACGGCCAGCGCCAAAATTTTCGCATATGCAGACCCTAGTGAAGCACCTAAGAACATCGCAGGTGCAAACACACCCCCAACAAAGCCACTCCCCACACTAATTGCTGTCATCGCTAGTTTTACCACCAACAACACCACCAATAGCTGAAGCGGTAACTCCACATCCTGAAGCATTGCCTGGATTGTCCCGTAGCCAATTCCCAAAATTTGTGGTAACTGCAACGCCACAGTACCAACAATTGCACCGCCAATAATTGGATGAATTGGCTTGGGAATGCGTGTAAACCAGTGAAAATAACGCACTTCTCCTTCAAAACAAGCCTTTGCAAATCGCATTGCTTGGGTATAAGAAAGCGAAACTAAACTAGCACTCAAACCTAAACCCAAATATAAAGGTAGTTCCCAAGGACTACGAACTTGATAAACTGGTAATGCAAAGGCTGGCTGGGAACCCAAACCAATTTGAGCAGTTAAAGCTGCTAGCACCGCAGCGAGTAAAACTACACTGACAGCAGAAGTTGCAAACGATGTCGCCCCCAATACCACTTCCAGGGCAAAAAATACCCCAGCAATTGGGGCATTAAACCCAGCCGCCAAGCCAGCAGCAGCCCCAGCGCCTAAAAGTAGCCGCTGTCGTTCCTGCGATACTTGTAGCACTTGTGACAATAGGATGCCAAAATTAGCGCCAATTTCCACACTTGGGCCTTCGGGTCCCAGGGAAGCACCACTCCCCAGGGAAACAGCAGCTGCTAGCATTTTCGTAACTGGTCGTAGTTGCTGCTGCAATGCTCGACCTTGAGATGCCGCAATTAGAGCATACAAGCTAGGGCCAAAGTCTTGGGTGCGCCAACTCATCAACCCGACAATTAAACCGCCAAGGGTGGGAACGCTAGCCAACGTCCACGCACCCCAAGCGCCGATTAGCCCCATGTAATTTTCCAACATGAGGTGATGAACCAGTTGGATTGAATAGTGGAAAGTGACGATACCCATGCCAGTACCACCGCCGATGAGTACTGCTAAAAGCAGCACTAGAGTTTCCGGGGATGGCTGAAGACGGTTGAGTAATTGAATCAGTTGTTGGGAAGGAGTAGGCAAGTCAGGTTCGTCTACTACCTTCCTAAGTTCAGCGGGAGGCAGGAATGTCATTGATGGGATTAAATCTAATAAAAAATTTAAATTTTCATATCTTACTTTTTATTGTCAGCCATTATTTAGCAACCAGGCAACTGACATCTATAGATTTTGCAAAGCTTTGGTTAAAAGTTACAAATTTTCGTGGGAGTTCGGCAAGGAAAATGTTTAAATGGAAATTAATACTTATATTAGGTCGTTATCAAGCAAGCTTCCGAGCCAAGAGGTAAGCAGGTCATTTTCTCAAATTCTAGCTATACTCGTGTTGCAATCTTTAAATCGTGCTGAAAAGAAATCACACTGTATGTATAGATTGATGACCGAGGTCGCATCGAACTGCTGAGGAAGACTTTGCGTTTGAAGTGGGAATTTAGAACAGCTACGTATTTTCTAGCGAATAATTGGACTTTTTCGGACAAGGTAGATGAATATACACACCTTTGATAATCATTATTTGACCTGCCCAATTTGCCAAAAAAATGGTACGCCAAGGCCCGTTAAGTCTTGCGTGGGATTATTTAATTGTCCGTATTGTCAAGAAAAGCTAGTGGTTTCTCAAAGCGGGCATTATGTCCGCGACCCCTTTGCCTTGAGACAAATTATGATTTCATCGGCATTGCGTCGTCAAAGCCGACCTTTAGCAAGGATTATTCGTGATTTTATTCTGCTTAAGCGTCCCCTCCTTGCGCTTGCGATCGGAAGTGCAGTTATATTTGGAATGATTACAGCAACCCAAGAAAGTACTAGTTTAGATCCAACTTCGCAAAAAATTGAAAAATTTGATAGTTAGGGAGTAGGGGATAGTAGTTCATGTCAGGACGTTTTGGCAAGTGAAGAGGGTTAAAATTAGTCACACACAACTTCGCTACTCCTCTAAACTCTATTACTTTGTTTAGTTATTAATATCATTTCTTCTACTTGGTCGATAATTTTGACTGAATTGATTTTAAGTTCTTCGAGGTCAGATTTTTTGAGCAAAAGGTAGGGTTGAGGGTTGTGTTGCCAGTAGTATTGTATTTCGCTTTGACCAGCAGCTATAACAGTGCGATCG
>JANNFJ010001191.1:0-4055 GCA_031379725.1 Calothrix sp. OTE_75_metabat_31 | reverse complement strand
AAGCAATTTCCGCTTCTGGGCAAATGATTTTTGTCTCCGGACAGTTTCCACTCGACCCCAAAACCAGCGAAATTGTTGGTAATGGTGATATTGCCACACAAACCAAGCAGGTAATGGCAAACCTCGAAGCAGTTTTAGAAGCAGCTAATGCTAAGTTAGAAAACGTCGTTAAAGTCAATATTTTTCTCAAAGATATGAACGATTTCGCTACAGTCAATGGAATCTACGGGCAGTATTTTTCCGGAGAGACTGCACCTGCACGTGCTTGCGTCGAAGTAGCGCGTTTGCCGAAGGATGTGTTAGTTGAGATTGATTGTATTGCTGTAGTTTAATTTTTGGGGGAAAGCGTGATGATACCAAGCACCTGCCAGATTGCAAGGCCCTTGGCAATCACTTTGTGGTATCGCGTAGCGGTTCCGAAAAGGAACATCGCATTATCCCCCATTCACTAAAATAGAAATATCAAAGCCCCAACATATAGGATTACTATTTGATTTTTGTTGGCGTAGCCTGCGCTCTGCGCTTACAGATACGTAGGGTGCGATCTTCGACAGCGTAACGCACCGAATCCTTAAAAATGGTGCGTTACGACTTGCGTCTAACGCACCCTACAATACCTAACTTTATAAGCGTAAGCGCTGGCTACGCCTACAAAAATCAAATATGAGTCCTATATGGTAAGTAGTATAAATATGAATATTCCATTTACTCCAGAATTAGAGCAATTTATCGCAAGTCAAATTACAAGCGGTAAATACACTTGTGCAGAGGAGGTAATTATTGCTGGTATCGAACTACTAGAGAAAAGAGAACGCATTTACAAAGGTAGATTTGAGGAGTTAAAGCGAGAAATCATGATTGGAGTTGAAGCTTCGCAACGGGGAGAGGTTATCGATGTAATTCTCACCATTTCCGGGCGCTTACTTCTGTTAATTAGGCTTATAGCCTGTCCGAAGCTAAATGTCACAATAGCCAATAATTCTAAGTATGGCATATTCTGCTAAATGGTCGCTAAGATCGACGTATAAAAATTAATATACAATAGGAAAAAATAATGGTCAGCAGTCTTAGAGAACTCATCGAACAACCAGAGATAGTCGGTGCTGACGACCCAGAAGAAAGGTTTATCAGTAGCGGTGTAAGTTGGTCTAATTATGAAGCGCTACTAACGAAACTACAAGAAAACTCTCATTACCGTGTCACCTATCTAGATGGAATATTAGAAATTGTGTCACCATCAATTCGACATGAAAATATCAAAAAGCGTTTAGCTATCCTCTTAGAACGCTATCTTTATAAAAAGCGGATTAAATTTAAACCTATGGGAAGTTCAACCATCAGAAAACAACTTAAACAAGCTGGTGCCGAGCCGGACGAATGTTATTGTATTGGCAACCCTAAGCCAATCCCAGACTTAGCTATAGAAGTTAACATTACTAGTGGTAGTGTTGATAAGTTAGAGATTTATCGACGTTTGGGAGTTGTAGAGGTTTGGTTTTGGGAAAATAACAGACTTAAACTTTATCACAAAAGGGAAGACATACCAGCAAAGTTTTTAGAAGCTAATGGCTACGAACAGGTTAACGCAAGTGAGCTACTTCCAGACCTTAACATTTCTTTACTGGAAGGATGCACGTTGATTTCGGATGATATTCTCGCAATTGATGAATTTGAGCAAGGTATTTAAACGTCTTGTTAAGAGGTATAGTTGTAGGGGCGCAAGGCCTTGCGCCCCTACAGTACGGCAAAATGAATGGGGAACCCCGTACCTATAATATTATTTACTAACGAACTAATTCCATTTTCTCAATAACTTGTTCTTGTCGAGTCTTTCCACAAGGTTCAGCACTTTGACAATCGCTGACATTTGCTAATCCATAAGTCAAGCGGACTTTTTTATTCAAATAAGCTTTTTCTTGCCCGCAAATACCAAAATCGGCACCTAATTCGTGCTGTTTACCCTTCTCATCAACTAAGGAAACATAACACAACAAATCACCGTTTGTAATTTTTTTAACTGTGCCAATTTTCGGTAGGTTTGCAGATGTCACAGCTTTAGTACCAATTACTTCCATTTTTGTAACTAGATTTACTCTTTCCGATTTATTGCAAGGTACTCGTCCTTGACATTGGGCACTAGCTATATTCGTTAATTTGTAGGTTAAGCGAACTTTTTTGTTCAAATAAGTTTTCTCTTGTCCGCAAAGACTAAAATCTCCATAAAGCTCGTATCCCACACCTTTATCGTCAACAAGGCTAACGTAACATGCTCGATCGCCATTCGTGAGTTTTTTGACTGTGCCAACTGCTGGTTGTGTGGAACGCTTCTTTTTACTAGCTTTGATTGAAGTTTCTGTTGTTGTGTTAGCAATTGGTTTTGCTGCATGAGTTGCCGAATTAATAAAAGTTGCAAACATTAAGGAACAAGCAACAAGGGATATCAATTTTTTCATCGGTATATGCTGATAATCAACGATCTAAGATTTGCTAGTAGTAGTTTAAAACGAAATATCAGAATTTAATGATGTTTTTTTATTAACAATGTATGCCAGATTACATCATTCAAAACTATTCCTATGCTATATGCATCAATGATTTGCATATGCGTAATAATCACTATATTAAAAATTTATTAAAATAATTATTGACTTTTTTTATAAAATACTTAAGAATTCATGTATATAAAGTTGACAGTAATTTGCAATATTACTGCAAAACTCTAGCACAGGAGCTTGACTAATGAATCGGAACAGAAAAGGTTTGCTGGGTGTCGGTGTTGCCTTGTTGGCACTGGCTAGTTTTGCAGTCAGTAATGTTGGGGGTATGCAGGCAAATGCTAAACCCGCTAACCAACAGGGACAAACTTTACTTGCCCAAAGACAAAAAACACTAACGATAGTTTTTCCTAGTCGTTCGGATTCGACTGATTTGCAAACTAAAGCCAACGCTGTAGCTGCATTTCTTTCCAAAGAACTAGGAATGCCTGTAGTAGCACAGATTGGTGATGATACAGCAGCAGTGGAAGCTCTGCGAGCAAATCGTGCAGATGTGGCATTTTTGAGCAGTCGTCCAGCTTTGAAAGCAGAACAGTTAGCAAATGCGAAGTTGTATCTTGCTGAGGTGCGAGATAACTACTCTGGAAGATTTACGTATAACTCGATATTTGTTGTTCCCAAAAATAGCCCGTTGAAAACACAGCGGACTGCGAAAGCAACTCTTACTCAACTTCAGGGTAAAAGGATGGCATTTACTTCTCCGACTTCAGGTTCGGGATTTATTTTCCCAGTGAGTGAATTAGTGCGTCAAGGTTTAGTACCGAACCGCGATCGCATGGATGGATTTTTCGGACAAGTCAGTTACGGTGGCAACTACAGCAAGGCTTTACAAGCTGTTTTACGCGGTCAAGCCGATGCAGCAGCAGTATCCGAATATGCTTTATTTCCTCCATACATTACGGATGCAGAAAGAAGCCAATTACGGGTACTGCACAAAATTGCAGGTGTACCCGCTCACGGTATAGCTATCGATGACGACGTTGCAGCGCCAATGCGCGAACGAGTTATTAATGCAATGCTGAAATTGAATCAGTCGTCCAATAACAGCTTGCTGCGTAATTTATACAACTCAAAAGAGCTGGTACGAGTAGACCACGACCGTCACCTCGCACCGGTTCGTGACGCTCTCAAACGCGCAGGATTTGAGTCGTAGATAAGAGAGGGAGGGGGGGAGAGGGGGAGATGGGGAGACAAGGGGGACAAGGGAGACAAGGGAGACAAGGGGGAATTTGCGACTTCCTCACCTTATCTATCTTCCCTGTCTTCCCTGTCTTCCCTGTCTCCCCTGTCTCCCCTGTCTCCCCTGTCTCCCCTTTCCCCTACTCCCTACTCCCTTCACCAATGAATGACTCTGTAATTGAGTGCCAAAATATAGTTACAACTTATTCAAAATCGTTAAATCGTCCAATTATTAATGGTATTAACTGTCAAATTAATCGCGGTGAGTTTGTAGTTTTGCTGGGATTGAATGGTGCAGGTAAATCTACGTTACTGCGATCG
>JANNFJ010001189.1:0-3818 GCA_031379725.1 Calothrix sp. OTE_75_metabat_31 | reverse complement strand
ATAATAGATTGGAGGTTTTAGGTTTTCAAATGGGAGGGGGAAGAGGGGGGAAACAAGGGAGAGGGGGGAGAGGGGAGACAAGGGGGAGGGGGGAGAGGGGAGACAAGGGGGAGGGGGAGAGGGGGGAGACAAGGGGGAGGGGGAAGAGGCGGGAGATAAGAATAATTAAAATAAAATTATTCTTATCTCCCTTGTCCCCTTGTCCCCCTTGTCCCCCTTGTCTCCCTTGTCTCCCTTGTCTCCCTTAATCCCCCTTGTCCCCTTTGTCTCCCTTGTCTCCCTTGTCTCCCTTGTCCCCCCTACTCCCTACTCCCTAAACCCTAATCCCTACACAGGTGACAATAGCTTAACTTTGTCTTCTAAAGAGTTCATCAATGACTGGAAGGGATTGACGAACTTTTCGATACCTTCGGACAGGAGTTCGTCCATAACAACATTGATATCAATGTTAATGTCTGGGTCTTTAAGGTTATCAATTAGCATGTTCGCTTCGTCGATACCGCTTTCAAGACGACTGGCAACATCGCAGTGGTCGCTACAAGCGGTGATGGTCGCGGGTGGTAAGGTGTTGACGGTTTCGGGGCCAATCAACTCATCGACATACATCACATCGCTGTAGGTAGGGTCTTTGGTGCTGGTGCTTGCCCAAAGTAACCGCTGTACATTTGCCCCTTTTGCAGCTAAAGCTTGCCAGCGATCGCTTGCGGTAATCTTCTTATATTCCTGGTAGGCGATTTTCGCGTTGGCGATCGCTACCTTGCCTTTGACTGCCCGCAGTTTGGCTTCAACCGCAATATCATCAACGCCTTTTTTTAGTTTGGCATCGATTTTGCCATCGATATTAATATCAATTCGGCTCAAAAAGAAACTAGCTACGGAAGCGATTTTGTTAATATCGTTACCTTCTGCCACTCGTTTTTCTAAACCGCGAATGTATGCCCAAGCTGTCTCAATGTAGCTGTTTACTGCAAACAGCAACGTCACGTTGACGTTAATCCCTTCTGATATTACCTGCTCAACTGCCGGCAACCCTGACTCTGTTCCAGGAATCTTAATCATTACGTTTTCCCGTCCGATTTCGCTATAGTAACGGCGGGCTTCTTCGATGGTAGCTTGGGTATCGTGGGCTATAGTTGGCGGGACTTCGATGCTTACGTAACCATCAAGTCCCCCAGTTGCATCATATATCGGGCGTAAAATGTCGCAGGCATTACGGATATCTTCAAATACCAGCGATTCGTAGATTTTATACGTTGGTAACTTGGCACGGATTCCGGTTTCGATATCAGCATCGTAGATAACATTGCCGGCGATCGCTTTCTCGAAAATCGCCGGATTCGAGGTAATCCCGCAAATGCCCTGATTTTCAACTAGATTTTTGAGTTCCCCTGATTGAATGATGTCGCGGGTCAAATTATCCATCCAGATACTTTGACCTTGATTTTTGATTTCCAGTAATTGATTAGCTGCCATAATTGCCCCTGTATTTATTGATTTCACTTGAAAAGTGCCAAGGAAATTGCGATGTTGCTTTTATATATAGAGGAGGTAGGAGAGAGAGACAGGCAAGACGGCTATTTAATCAACTGTGTTCTAACCTTTACCTTTTACCCGCAAACCCATTCCCCAATTTAGTGTCCGTTTTGAATAAACGATTCCACTTTAGCGACATCTTGCTTACTACCAATAATCAATGGAGTCCGTTGGTGGAGCTTTTTAGGCACTACATCCAAAATATCCACCTGTCCAGTAGTCGCACGTCCACCAGCTTGCTCAATCACAAACGCTAGCGGTGCCGATTCGTAAAGCAATCGCAATTTTCCATCAGGCTGTTGCAACGTGCCGGGATAAAGAAATACTCCGCCTTGCACTAATACTCTATGAATGTCACTGACCATTGCGCCACTATAGCGAGCGGTATATCCTTCCGTCCGATGGACGTAGCGAACATATTCGCGGATCGATTCGTCCCACTGCCAAAAGTTACCCTCGTTAACGCTATAGACCGAACCGTGGGCGGGAATTTGCATATTTTCTTCAGTCAGGATAAATTCTCCTAGACTGGGGTCGAGTGTAAATGAATGTACACCTCTACCTATAGTATAAACCAGCATAGTGCTTGGTCCGTAGAGGATATAACCAGCCGCAATTTGCTTGCGTCCATTAGTTAATAAATCAAGCGCTTTTCCATCAGCATCATCGCCTTCTTGCTTACAAATTGCGAAAATTGAACCAAGGCTAAGATTTGTATCGGTATTCGACGAACCATCAATCGGGTCATAGAGCAAAGTGTAGCGACCAATCGGGCAGTTTTCCGGAATGTAGTAAGGATCTTCCATTTCCTCGGAAGCAAGCCGACATACTAACCCGCTTTGCTTAAATACCGAAATAAAAACATCGTTTGCATATACATCCATCTTTTTGACGGATTCACCTTGAACGTTAACCTCTCCGGTAAATCCCAAGACTCCTTCCATCAATCCGGCACGGCTTAGACGACGGGCAATTAACTTACCCGCAAGTCCAATCCGGTTCATTAATGCACTTAAATCCTGTGCATCTGGAGAGAAACTTTGTAATTGCTGTAGTACGTGACGCGATAGGGTTGTGCAATCACGGTCTAAGCTGCGGTCTGTTGCGTCGTTACTCGACAAATCCAATGATTCGGACGCTTGAGCCATTTTTAAAGTCCTCACTAGGGAAAGTGCTTGTATATTTCGGTTTACTACCGACAATGAAACTTTTTATCGCAACTTATAGCTGCTGCCTCTATATTAAAAAGTTAATTTGAAAACTTTAATGTGATTTTAGATAAATTTCGACGTTTCCTAAATAAACCAAAAACCAACTAGCCGTGACATTCTAATAACGCCACGACTCGTTGGTTAAATTTGTATAAATTTATAATGGCCCGAATTTTCCGTCAACTTGCTTTTGAGCAATAGCTTGCGTAATCCGAAAACAATTTGCTATATTTGTATTCCGTTACTCGTAAGCTTCTTGCTTGCCTGCCCAACCGCCACGTTGGTTATTATCCTCTCGCGGTTTAGCTTTATTGACTCTAAGTTGACGACCCATCCATTCAGCACCGTCTAACTCCGTAATAGCTGCATCTTCACGGGCTTCTTCGCTCATATCAACAAAGGCAAAGCCGCGCATCCGACCTGTTTCTCGGTCGGTTGGTAGCACAACTCTTGTAACTTCGCCGTAATCTGCGAATACTGCCCTTAAGTCTGCTTCGGTCGCGCGGTAAGAGAGATTTCCAACGTAAATAGTCATGCGATCGCGTAATTGTTACAACAACGGTTGGTTCAGCTGTAAGACGAAAAACAAAGACCTATTTTGAATAAGAACAATTGTTACTTCGGCAATTACTAATGGAATTGCGTTGTATGAGTTTAATATATTGCTCACAGCGCACCAGTAGTTGGGCTGAACTTTTCCTATACGCTCATATAATAGCTGATTGTGTAATTTTTCAAAGTATGAGATTTTACAATGGTAAAAAAGTTAGGATAAAATTGACTTATATCTAATATTTTTAGAGTTAGTGGCAATCAAAGCCTTATATAGTATGACTTATATCTTTTAGGTATTTTCGGTACTATCTTTTCAAATGTGGTTTATATAACAGTTGTTGCGTACTTTATAAGTAATATTTAACTATATATTTGGACTGTCAACTGCTGAGTATACTTGGAAGTAAAAAAAGTAATTATTCCAGAAATTTTAATGATTATCTTTATTAAAGTATATTTTTACTTCGATAACTAATTCTATATTACTCAGTATAATTTCGGTGATTTGCTTATTTGTCA
>JANNFJ010001144.1:0-9700 GCA_031379725.1 Calothrix sp. OTE_75_metabat_31 | reverse complement strand
ATAGGAAAAGCACTCTAATTCAGTAGTCGGCTCTCCACTATCAAACCCTTTGGATACCGACACGCTATTACTCATGTACCCTCCAATAACCTTAAAGTTATGGATTTCCAACAGTAAAGCATTACGAAGATATTACTCATTCGACCCAGAAGCGAATTGCGAAGCACCCTCAAACGTTTACAGTGCGGATTATCCATTCCTTGAAAGTCTCCTTTGTATTTTCCGCACTGGTTCGGAATGCTATCGAAATATAACTAGTCAAATTAGGAATCGGTCGCGTCCGCCTCGTTGTTGTTCCCCTGTGAAAACTTAAATCGACACTGCCTCAATGTGCAGAACCATTACCGTGATAGTTGTCGGAATCGTAAAATCCGTTTTTTGTGCCGAAGAATAAGCATGTAACGGTGAAGACAACTGTTAACACGACTAGAATTAGCTTTACATCCATAGTTTTTAATCCTTTACTCAAGACCTTCTGATTTTAAAAGAGGAAGCCTAGCTTTTTACAGTATTGCTAGAAAATCTTTACTATGTTTGCTTCTTAGTCCAATAACATAACTGAGTATAACTTGTCAGATTGTAGAGCTTTTGGGCTTTTCTGTCTAGATTGGAAAGTATTTAATTATACTAAAGATTCTTCTTTAATTGCTTAGTATTGGGTGAAGGACAGGCGTTGTTGCCTATCCGAAGGAATTATTTATTTGTATACCTGCTGACTAATGCACATCGCAACGCCTTTCTCGTAATAAGCTGCTTCATTGATAAAGACTGGATATACAATCGAGTCACCTTCGTAAATAATTTCCTCTCCTTCAAAGGTTAAAAATATTGGTTTACCTGGATATAGCGGTTCGTAATCTTGAAATTGCAACTCAGGATGAATCATTGCCCGAATTTCTCCCAATTCATTTCGGGGAAAATCGATATTATGGATAACTTGATAAATAGTAGGTATCTCATTGAATTGCGGTAGCGTACCTTGGTTATAAGCTTCCACGTAGTCCAAAATTAAATAAACAAGTGCTTCGGTTTGCCCAAATAACTTTGCGTCTAATATATTTTGGGCAACTGCACCAACTTCGACGGTGCAGCCAAATTCGCTAATTGAATCGAGATGCGGATTTTCTGCGTGGGTTGCAACCGAATAAAGTATTTTGATTTGGGGATTAATTGACACTAAATAAGCAGCTAACTCTAAATTGAAGCGTTCTAAACTTGACAAAATCACCGTCAATCCCATATTCGAGGTAGTGCTGTGTAAATCCACAACAAAATCAACTTGCTGACTACCTCCAGTTCCAAAAATTCGGTAAATATCCTTAGCTCGTTGTGCTTCGTAAGTCGATAAATTCGGGTTTTCTAAATCAAGTTGAGCAAAAGAGCGATTTAAGTCGGTATCAAAATATCGTTTCCCAATTTTATACGCTTTCGGATTTGCAAAAATCGTGACGCTTTCAAAACTTGGACGCTGAATTAAATATGCTAATTTTCTAAACTTTTTAATCAGGTAAATACCTGTAAGTTCGTTGCCGTGGGTTCCACCTGCGATCGCAATCCGTTTAATTCGATTGCTATTCATCATAACCATTTGCCCCAGCCACTTCTAGATGGCTGAATATTGGGTGCTGTTAATAACACTATAAGTGAAAATAAAAGGCTTCACTTTTTTAAAGGCTTCTACATAAGCTTTTTATATTGTGTAATGCCTGAGAAACATCATTTAATTAGTATGCAATTTAGCATGTAGTGAATATATTGCAAATAAATTCAATAGCGCCAGCAGAGCATAAAGTGCAAAAATATATATACACAAACTTCGCTGGTGCTATGGACAAACATGACTGAACCAAAAACGGTTGCTATTCGAGTTGAACTGCCAGATAACTTAAGAAACGAGTTCAAGTCGGTGGTAGCTAGAGAAGGAAAGAATATGCGAGATGTATTAGTAGATTTTATCGAAGATTACGTAAAAAAACGCTCAATACAAAGTAAAAACGACCAATTTGGTTAAATAACTGATGACTCAAACCCCAATCCTACCCGAGATTAAACTTTATACCTACGACGAATTTATCGCGTGGTATCCCGAAAATTCCACAAGAAAATATGAACTCTATGATGGAGCAATAGTTGAAGTGCCACCAGCTACAGGTGACCATACAGGTATTATCAGCCTATTGATTAGACTAATAATATTAGAAATTGAAAAACTCAATTTACCTGATCTCGTGTCAGCGTCCGCATTCGTCAAAACACCGAATACTAAGTCAGCCTACATACCCGATATGTTGGTAATAGACAATGAAAATTTGAAACACGAGCCACTTTGGAAAAAACAGTCTACCCTTATTTATCCTGAGTCCATACCCCTGGTTATCGAGACAGTAAGCGGGAATTGGCAAGATGACTATTATAAAAAGTTTGGCGACTACGAGGTTATGGGCATCCCAGAATACTGGATTGTTGATTTTGCTGCACGCGGCGGGCGTAAATTTATCGGCAATCCCAAAATCCCTACTATTTTTGTCTGCGAGTTAATCGACGGTGAATACCAAATGTCCCCGTTTAGGGGTGCTGACCGTATCGTATCGCCTACTTTCCCACAGTTGACGCTATCCGCCCAACAGGTTTTTGACTCAGTTATTTAAATTAGTTTTCGGATTTAAATAAATAAAAATAGATTTTGTAGTAAAGCAATGGTAAAAAACTTTACTACAAAACTTATTTATTTTGTTCGCTTACCGTATCCGTCAGAACAGGTTCCTGGTATCTCATCAATCTTATATAGGGCTTCTGTGTTGGATGTAATACAATCGAGGGCGGGGAAACCCAACCCCTACGGACTTTGCGATTTCAAATTGAACTTCACTGACCTGAAAACCGCTATAGGTACTTCTTCAAAATTGCTTCTAATTTCTGCTTTGTCTCAATTGGAACATTCTCCAACCTTGTCAAAATTGCATACTTCAATGCTGAATGTGCTTCACTTTCTGGAGGATTTTCGCTTATCTGTCGCACTGCTGACTGAATAACTTTCTGTGCATTTACGGCATTTGAATGTAAATTCGCTACGACCATCTCCACTGTTACACTATCATGGTCGGGATGCCAACAGTCATAGTCTGTTACCAAAGCCATTGTTGCATAGGCAATTTCGGCTTCCCGTGCTAATTTCGCTTCTTGTAGATTCGTCATGCCGATGACTGTCGCACCATAGCTACGGTAAAGATTTGACTCTGCTTTCGTGGAAAATGCAGGCCCCTCCATGCATACATATGTACCACCACGATGTAAAGTCACGTCGGGGAGATTCAGTTTTGCGATCGCATCACCTAATATTTGTGCCAAATTCGGACAAACTGGGTCACCAAAGGTAATATGAGCAACAATACCCTCACCAAAAAATGTTGAGATTCGATTTCTCGTCCGGTCGATAAATTGGTCGGGAACCACCATATCGAGTGGTTTGACTTCTGCTTTTAAAGAACCGACTGCACTTGCGGAGATAATATAGTCTACACCAAGCTTTTTCATTGCGTAAATATTCGCACGGAATGGCAACTCAGTAGGTAATAGCGTATGATTGCGACCATGACGCGCTAAAAATGCTACTTGTGTGCCATCCAATTTCCCGACAATAAAAGCATCGGAAGGTTTGCCAAATGGTGTATCTACTTGTACTTCTTGCACTTCTTTAAGTGCATCCATTTTGTATAGACCGCTACCACCAATAATTCCAATTCTAGTTTCAACCATTCTCTTTTACCTGTATCTTGCAGCAATGCCAAGTTATTGTACTTGGAAATAAGGGCAATTATAACCAGACCAATTGTTAGAAAATAGTTTGAATATTTTTTTACATCTTGCCATATTCGCCAGTATTGACAATATATTCGTAAATACTTGGATTCACAAAGTTGTTTCTTGACCTTTACAAATCATTTAAAACTGCTTTATTTATTTTTTTAATACTAAATCTTTATAATGTATAAAACTGGTAGATCAGTATCTTCCGTATTTTCTTGACTAATTATACAAGTAGAATGCGATCGCTACTTCAGTATTTACTACCTACACATAAGTATAACTTTTTGTTAGACTCCTGGTTAGTCGATTAGAAAAGAGATTTGATTTTTGGAAATAACTAGCTATTTTTTTTCATCTCTATCCTATCCACCAAGCCAAACTCTTAATTCAAAAGGAATCTATGACTCTTATTGCTTCTTCTGTGAGCGGATAGCAAAACTCAGACATCAATTTCAGATAATCAGTACAGAGAATGCTTTGATTCTATAATTTTTTATACTATCTGAGCCAATGGTAACGATGACTTGCAAGCATCGCTGTAAAATTTAGGTTACTTTAGCTACATTACTTTCCAATTTGTTTGTATTTTAGGTTACATTTTTTCAATTTTCTGGTAAATTATGAAAAGATTTATTATATGTGTTCATATTGTAATTTTGAAAATTTATTAAGAAAAGTTTAATGTAAAATTAAAAATTAAAATCAACGATTGATCAAATCTAAACGGATCTAATTTTAATCATTGTTTATAAAAATTTAATATTATCCCGTTTGAAGAGGTATTTAATATTAAAAAATCAATACTTAATTTTTTTTAATATCGTTAATTTTGGTAAAAAACTAGGAGATGATTTTGAAGCACCCAATTGTCGGCAAATATTCTAGATTGTTTCACTTGACTTTTTATGAAATATTCAAAAGTTAGTTTAAGTAGTGTAATATGAATTATATTTTAAGAATCGACAGCATATTTTTTAAATATAATCCGCTTGAAAATAGACTTAAAAAGTTGTTTTAAAGTGAAAAAAATCCAAGTTATCAATGATTCACTATTCTAGCAGCGACTGCCATGATAAATTTAATGGTTGGTTTACTTACCTGCTTAAAAGAAAACAATATTTCCTTTTGTCTCTTAACCTTAATACAATCAAGGTTGGACAAACACAAACCGTTACGCCAAATATATAGTAATTCATTCCCATACAACCAAGGTTTACAAGATGTTATAAAGACAATTATACTGCGACGTAATAAGCAAAGTCATCAATTCCTATTGTTGCGGGCAGACGTAGATTTTATGCATACCCGGAAAAGAAAATTTACATGGTTAAAAAATATTGATGGCAGTTTTTTCCATCGTTTGTTTTGGAGTAGGAACCAACTTAACTTAAAATTATTTGAATCCTTCAATCAAGGGCAGATCCAAGTTAATGAGTTTAGCCCCTGTCCGGGCTGGCAGGTTTCCACCAGGTACAACAGCAAAGCTGACTTCGGTTTGGGTCATCTAAACCTAGAGTGGCTTCTCAATCGAGATAGGAGATTAATGTTTTGGGCACCCCTTCGCTTAAGTCACCTAAGTGGAATGTTAGGGATTCCCGAATTCTCAAAGGGCGACAATCGCAGCCAGGATATACCTGATGACAACGAGTCTTATTGGCGTAGTATTCAGTGGCAGGTTCTTGTCAATAGTGCAGGTCAAGTAGTTGATGCTTTTAATGCAATGGGAAATGCAAGTGATATGGTCGTGTCCTGGAGGGGAAACAAGTTAAACGTTGCGTATAAGCAGGAGTTAAATCGTAACCCCAGTCAAAACAATGCGATTCAAAAAAATTATTCTGCAAAGTTAAAAGAAACTTCTCTAAATACCCACGAACGATATTTAGATGCATTAGTAGCCCTTAAGGAATGCTTAGTTGCTTTTGATGGCAATGTTGAATCATATCAAGAAATTCTGCGAATTTTAGGTCAAGCGAGCAATGCAACTCGTGTCTGTATACATGATTATAGTAATTATGGTTGTACGTTTACACAGAAGCATTGTACGGGGTTAATTGCGAGTCTAAAAGCTGAGTGGCAAAAAAAAGAAATTATTATTCAGGACAAGCAGGTATGGAAAAACCTTTGGGGTGAAGTTTTTTGTTCTCACTGGGAACAGATATTAAGTCGCGGTGAAAGCATTTCGGGAATTGTCAGTCATTTATCGGGGGGTAGTTCCTCCAATAGCATAGCGGTTACAACATCATCTGCGACCGGGCATCAATGTTCAATTTTAGAATCGCCAAACATTTTATCTATTTCCATTTTACCAATCATTGCCAAAGGTGAATTTTTAGGTTTTATTGGTTTTGAAAATCACTCTGGTGCGCGAACATGGGATGAGGGCGAAATTGCTTTTTCGCAAGCAACTGTTGAAGCCGTTTCTTTAGCATATCAAAATTGTCGAGCCGAAGATGCGTTGCAAACAGTGATTGTCGAGGCAAAAAATTTTGCTTGCGAACTTGAGAGTCAAATGCACAATAGTACTCTGAAGTTGCAACAAGAAATTGCCTCAAGGAAACAAGTACAAATCGAACTAGAAAAATCGCGCTCGTTGCAGCAAGCGACTTTGGAATCAACCGCAGACGGGATTTTAGTTATTGATAATTGCGGGAATATTACGGAATATAATCAAAAGTTTATCCAGATGTGGGGTATTTCCGAATCGACAATTAGGTTGGGAAGCAACCATGCCTTAAAAGCTGCTCTGTGTCAGCTTAAATGTCCGAAGCATTATATTGCTAGTATTCGACAATTACACAGTCATCCAAAAGCACAACTTAACGACGCGGTCGCACTCAAAGACGGTAGGATATTCGAGCGATTTTCGCAGCCTCAATTGATTGGGGGTAATATCGTTGGTCGAGTTTGGAGTTTCCGTGACATCACAGCGCACAAAGTAGCTGAAGCAAAAATTAAACATCAAGCTTTGCACGATTTATTAACCGATTTGCCCAACCGAGTTTTATTTAATGAAAGATTGGATGATGCTTTGAAACAAGCAAGCATATCCGACGAACAATTAGCCGTTTGTTTTTTAGATTTAGACCGTTTCAAGACAATTAATGACACTTTAGGTCATGCAATTGGCGACCAATTATTACAAAGTGTTTCTGCACGTTTAACTCAATCTTTGCGTGAAGGTGACATCATTGCTAGGTGGGGTGGAGATGAGTTCACAATCTTGTTGCCTAAAATACGCGATGTTAAAGATGCTGCAAACATACAAGAGCGAATTCTAACAGCATTGAGGCCGGTTTTTGATATAGAAAATCATCATTTACATATTAGTGCCAGTATTGGTATCGCACTTTATCCAGTAGATGGCGAAGACGCTGAAACTTTAATTAAACATGCCGATGTAGCTTTGTATGGTGCTAAATCGCAAGGACGCAATAAATTTCAATTTTATAATTCTGCGATTAATCCCCAAGCAACAGAATTATTAGTTTTAGAAAATAGTTTGTACCATGCATTAGAACGGCATGAGTTCAGCGTTTTCTATCAACCACAAGTCAATATTACCACTAATAAAATTTCTAAAATGGAAGCCCTATTGCGCTGGCAACATCCAGAATTAGGGTTAATATCCCCTGCAAAATTCATTCCCCTAGCAGAGGAAACAGGATTGATTGTACCGATTGGGGAATGGGTGCTACGTAATGCTTGCAGTCAAACTAAATACTGGCAAAATAACCTTGCTTTACCATCGCTATCAGTTGCAGTCAATTTATCAGCACGGCAATTTCAACAACCAAACTTAGTCGAACTAATTAAGCAGATATTAACCGAAACTGAATTAGCACCAGAATGTTTGGAATTGGAAATTACAGAAACTATTGCGATGCAGAATATTGAGTTAACAATAGATATTTTAAATCAGTTAAGTCAAATGGGGGTATCAATATCTATTGATGATTTCGGCACGGGGTATTGTTCGCTAAGTTATTTAAAAAACTTTCCAATTCACACTTTAAAAATTGATCGGTCTTTTGTACGTGATTTAACTACCAATAGTCGAGATGCCGCTATCACTACAGCCATAATTGCACTAGCACATGGATTGAATCTTGCTGTAGTTGCTGAAGGTGTAGAGACTGAGGAACAATGCAATGTTTTAAAAAATCTTAATTGCGAACTTATGCAAGGCTACCTTTTTAGTTGTGCAGTTTCAGCCGAAGATGGAACTCAACTACTACAAAAGTGCGAATTTTCCACGGTTGATAATTCTTGCTTAATTGCTTGATACTAATTTTATTTCAATTTACAAAAGATGACGATACTTCTTTGGGTAGAGATGAGATTAATCAGCATTATCGACACAAGTCGGAAAAAGCCCGATTAATATAAATTGAATCGCTCAAAATCCTTAAAACCCCTCCCCGCTTGCGGGGAGGGGAAACTGAAATCCAGTTCCCTCGCCACTTGCGGTTCGTGTACGCTGCAAGAAGCACTACGCTCTATAGGGTGGGGTTCAATATTTATGCAACTTCATATTAAATTGGTATAACCGCTAATAGCTAAGTGCTAACCGCTTGCAGTATGGCTAGCAAAAATCAAACCAGATTCCCATATCAGGCGCTGGGCAAGTATGCAAATTGATTTTCTAAACTATAAGTATCTTTCTCACGAATCACACTATCAAAAGTTTGCTTCTGTGAGTCGTCGAAGTCTTCAGTTAAGCCATCAAAAATATTACCCATTTTTTTCACTGTAGTATCAACTAAGCTGTCAACTACAGTCTTAAGGTCGGTTCCGAGTGCCAATGTATCCATATTTTCAAGAATACTGGAAATACTAGCCAAGTTAGTTGGTGTGTTATCCAGAACAACAGACCAGTTACCGTTACCAATAACTATACTATTACTGGTAAATACTCTGTTACCATTACCGATAACTAAGTTGTTACTTCCAAAATTGAAGTTACCATTACCAAGAGTCGAGTTATCGTTACCAATGTTCCAGTTGCCATTACCTAGGGTTTTGTTATCGCTGCTGTATTCTAAGTTAAAGTTACCATTACCAACGGTTTTATTGTAGCTTCCAAAATTGAAGTTACCATTACCAATTGATGCGTTGTTGGTAGCCCAATCCCAATTCCAGTTATTATTACCGATGCTACCGTTGTTACTTCCGTAGTCTCTATTGGCATTACCAATTGTGGCGTTGCCGGAACCAAAGTCTCTGTTACCATAACCGAGTGGTAATTCACCTTCGTTTGTTTGGAAGACGTTGGGTCTACCTGTAAAAGGTAAGAGTCCATCAAGTGCCCATCCTAAGAATTTGAAAAGTTTGCTGTCTTGTTCGGTATCACCACTGGCAAATGGATTATCAGAACCCGCGAAAGGATTATTTTCACCTGTAACATTGGTGAAGCTATCCACAGTTAAACCGAAAGAAGCCATATCCGAACGGAAAAGTCTCAAAAGATCGGAAGGTGTGTTGAAAGGTGACTCATTACCACCACCAAACAGGTTGTTAGAATCAATCGAATTTAACGTGCTATTTAAGCCTGAGATTTTACCTAATATTCCAGTCAGTGTATCTTCTGTAGATACATTACCGCTACCATCACCAATTATTAGTTTACTAATATCTCCTGCAAATGGGTTGCTGCTACCACTACCTGCAAATGGGTTGCTGCTACCACCACCCGCAAATGGGTTTTCGCTACCACCACCAGCAAATGGGTTTTCTCTACCACCACCTGCAAATGGGTTGCTGCTACCACTACCCGCAAATGGGTTTTCGCTACCACCACCTGCAAATGGGTTGCTGCTACCACCACCTGCAAATGGGTTTTCGCTACCACCACCTGCAAATGGGTTTTCGCTACCACCACCTGCAAATGGGTTGC
>JANNFJ010001099.1:0-2250 GCA_031379725.1 Calothrix sp. OTE_75_metabat_31 | reverse complement strand
ATCCTGCACCAAACTGGGCTGAAATCTTGATTGATACTCATCGAAACCCTTGGGCAGCAGTGGCACCTGCTATTTGCAATGCTAACCCTGATAGTATAGCAAGCTGGGTAAGTTATATTTCTGGTTACCACCGTTGGATGGACACTAAACCAGCAGGAGTACTAGAAGATTTACCGTGGCGCAACAGTTCCTACAAGCGGGCAATCTTAATGGAATATGGTTCAAAACTCGAAGAAATGCTGGTAGCAGAGAGCGTTATGCACTGGGACTTACGACAAAAAGGATACAAGTTGTATTTTGAACCCCAAGCAAAACTCTATCACTTAAACTTTACACATCTCAAACCATTGATGCAAGAGCAATTTTATGTTGGGCGGATGTTTGCATCTGCACGCGCACAGCACTGGTCTTTGCTGCGACGGTTACTTTATGTTGGCGGTGGACCACTTATTCCGCTCGTAAAATTATGGCGTATTTTTCCGACTTTCCTACAAACTACTTTGCAACATCATTTACTACCGCAAATTCTACCTCCGTTTCTGCTTGGGCTAATAATGAGTACGGCAGGAGAAATACTCGGTTTCGCTTTTGGCTTTGGGAATTCTACAGAAAAAGAAATTGCCAAGATAGAGTTCCATGCAGACAGACATGCATTAATAGGCAAGTAGGTGTATGGCAGTTCAAATTCTTCTGTCCACATACAATGGTGTAACATACCTCAAGCCACTAATGGATAGTTTGCTGCAACAGGACTATTCTCAGGTGTCTATTCTTGTACGTGACGATGGTTCAAGCGACAGCACTATTGACTTACTGCAAGAATATGATGCAAGTTACAAGAATATTCAAGTTGTATTTGGGAAAAACATTGGATTTGTCGGAAGTTTTTTGCATTTAATCGAATTGGCTGATTTTAATGCTGATTATTTTGCATTATGCGACCAAGATGATGTTTGGCAACCCAACAAGATTTCTGAAGCAATTGAGTGTTTACAGCAATATTCGCAAGATATCCCATTACTGTATGGCTCACGAGCAGTTTTAGTCGATAAAAATCTCAAAATACTTGGTCATACCAAAATTCCTCGGAAAAAGTTGTCTTTTCAAAACGCACTTGTTGAATGTACATTATTAGGGTGTACAACTGTATTTAATCAGGCAACACGTCAATTATTAGTGGGTAAATTTCCTCGGTATGCTTACGGTCATGACTGGTGGATATACCTAGTGGTATCTGCTTTTGGAAGTGTTTTCTACGATTACAACCCAAAAATTCTTTATCGACAGCACAACAAAAATGTATTTGGAATTTCTCCAAGCATAATCAAAAATTTCCAGATGAAAATATATCGATTTTTTACTCAAGGGCAGCGACAGCTTGTGATGAAGCAGGCCGAGGAATTTGGACGACTTTATGCATCATTAATTGATGATAATTCTAAAAATATCTTAGAGGAATTTTTGGACAAAAAGTGGTTAGGACGGCGTTTAAGCTATGCATTGTTCTGTAATCTATATCGTCAATCCCCAATTGATAACCTGATGTTGAAAATATTACTTGTACTCAATCGCTTATAAGTTTTAATAATTAACTTTATGAAAATTTTTATTTCTGGTGCGACTGGATTTGTGGGTGGGCATCTTGCCGAGAGATTAATTCAAGAAGGTCATGATGTTAAAACTCTTGTTCGTCTATCGAGTGAATGTTCATTATTAAAACGACTCGGAATTAATGCAACAGTTGGTGATATTACTAACTGCGACTCTGTTAAGCAAGCAGTTAGAGATTGCGAAATTATTTACCATACCGCAGTGGCTAAATCAGGAAATAAACAATGTTATGAGGTAAATGTTAGAGGTACTGAAAATATTATGCTTGCTGCGCTGGAGTTAGGTGTGCGACATGTAGTTAATTGCAGCAGTACAAGAGTATTTGGAATGTCTAAAAATCAACAGACTGATGAAAGTGAAACATTTAAACCAAAAGGAAGTTATGCAATTACAAAGTTAAAAAGTGAAAAGATTGTTTTGAAATATGTAGAAAAGTATCATCTTTCTGCTGTGAACGCTCGTCTAACTAGAATTATGGGTCCCAGAAGCTTAAGTTTGCTAAAACTATTTCGAGATACTTTGAATAACAATATAACTGTAATTGGTTCGGGCAAAGTTTATGTCCAAACCACTTACATAGATGATATTATAAATGGTTTAATACTTTGCGGACAAAAGCAAGCAGCAGGTGAAGATTAT
>JANNFJ010001098.1:0-5577 GCA_031379725.1 Calothrix sp. OTE_75_metabat_31 | reverse complement strand
ATTAAAATAAATTTCAGGGCTTTATCCGCCAAAGAGGTTTGAGTGCTACGCTCCATGTAGCCAATAGTTAAACCAATAACTTCACTCTGTCCATTCATTAGGCAACTGCTAAGGTTAAAGCCTATATTCATCTTACTTTATTGCAATTGTGCTTTTGGCATTAAGCAATTCTAATCGAGTTATGAAATTGATTGTTGAAGTAGGAACGGTGAGATGCAATAAAAGTCTGTTTAATTAGTTCTTCTCTCCCTAACTCTCTTATTTAGTCTTTCCACTCTTCAAGCGACGCACAGCTCTAAATGTCAGTTATTTTCAGACAATAAAAAAGCACATACGGATTTGTAGTGTATGTGCTTTTCTTCAAAACTTCGTTGGAAAAATCGGAAGTTTTGGACTAAGGGGCTAAAAACTTAATTTTAGACCTCTTAGAATTAGAAGTTTTAGTCCTAAGTATCACTGGGGTCAGATTCTGCTTCACTAAAATCTGCTCCTAATGCAGCCGCAGCCGCAGTGCTTACATTTGAAGCGTGTTCGTTTGAACCCCAAGCAACACCTCCTGCATCTCTAGCAACCCAATTTCCATCAGGGTACGTATGCACATGAGGCATTCTGTCAGTCTGTCCAGAAGCGGTAACGATTTTTTCACCATTATCTGTGTTGACTTTTTCTTGATATCCATCACCACGATCGTTGTAATCTGTAGACCAAGGCATCGAATTTCTCCAATTTCTAAATGTGTCTTTTTGCCTGCCTAAACCTAGATTAGGATAGGTAATTTTAGCTTGCAAGAAATTATATTTTCTGTCAAGATAATTAATATGGAAACTAATTATAATAACAATTTTGACGCAGATTTTGTCGAGCAAATGCCTTATAAAAGTGGTATTAATTACAATGCAGACAAAAGTTTAGAATGTGAGATAGACATAAGTTTAAAGATTAAAAAGCTAGTTATTCCAAAATTAAAAGCTCCAGAAATAGACAGTGTGAAAAAAATCATAGAAGGAGCTTTATATGATTTAATTCAAGAAATGAGAACAAATAAAACTGAAATTAAATTAAAAGAGTTTTTGGATTATATTGACAATCAAAGAACAAAAGAGCGTTTAAGCTGAATATTAAACAATAATAACTTTTTTATTAGCTGTGTTATCTGATTGTTTCAGTGTGATTAAGTACCGATTTTTCTTGATACTTAAAACACTTTTTTCAAACCCTGCTTGACCATAGCTTTAACTTGGGTTAGATGCTTGTTTTGTAAGCACAAGTCTTGAAGCTCAATATCCGCCACAACCTACATTGAGCCTAATGCTTGGAACTCGCTACAAGTTTACATACAGGAATTAAAACAATGCAATCGATTGAATTAGTCCTTGATTTTAGTCTTTATGTAGTTTGGTACGGCTTTTTTACTTTGTTTATCTTTGATTTTCTGCTGGGTCTTTTTGTGTTAATGAAGCAAGCGCTTGAAGCTCCATCAGTGCAAGTAATTTCATCAGTTAATCAGCATAATCAGCATAATCCGCAATCAACGCCACTACAACCCACAGAAAAAATCGAATATGAAAACGAGCAATTGCCCGAAGCCTCCATCGTACCCGCATCTAAAGCCGATGAAGCCACTATCCAGTACCTTGAAATGACAGGGTGCGATATTAACGACTTCAACTCAATCCAAGAAGCTCGCAAGTTTTTAGATGAATTTGCACCTTGGACGATTGAGGAAATGCCAGCGCAGGGAGTTAAACAACCGCAATCTATACAATTGCAATCTCAGTCAATCGCTATAATTCCAGACCCCTGGATTGAACCGTTTGGAGAATTACCACCCATTCCCAAAGAATTGAAATTACAGTTAACAGCACCAATATCAAAGGCAGTCAAAAAAAATAGAAATAAGCGGAAACAATCTAAAGAAGTAAAGCTAAGTTTCAACCAAGTTTGCGTCGAGTTTGCTGAAATTGGTTTAGCCCTAGAGCGATTTCGCACAGGTCATTATTGTTACAGAGTTGTTTTTGGTTGTGACTCCCATTGCCGATTTAAAACTTTGCAAGAGGCACTCGACTGGCTAGCTGTGAAAAAGCAGTCAATGCAAGATGCTCAAACAAAGTCTAATCCAGTTGATGATGAGTTACAAACTACAAGATTAACTTTCAAGCAAGTCTGCCTTGAGTTTGAGAAGCGAGGTTATAAATTCGAGCGATGTCGCGCTGGTAAATTCAGATACAAGTTTTGGCTTGCAAACGGTGGTTTCTCTTATAAGTTTAAAACTCTACAAGATGCAGCAGACTGGCTGGTTCTAAGTCAGCAACCGAAGCGAATAATTACTATCAAGGCTTGAGAGAACAATATCCGCAGTCTTGCCTACTAGGAAGTATACAAAATCACGCTAGTAGGCAAGATAAGCTTAATATTCAGCTTTTGCAACCGCACACACAGACGCGAAGTTGCCCATCAAATGGGTGGTGCGGTTATGGGAGTAATCCCAAATATAAAAAGGCGATCGCAACTTTTGCTAGTGGGGCGATCGCCTATCCCCTCAATATGGAGATGTATATAATGATTACACAATCCGAGCTTAATCAATTTAGTGGCACTTCTCAGCTCTACAAGCATTGGCTAAAGCAATTTACCTACACCGATGGAGTACAATATTTAGCCCAAAAAGCTGATGCTTACTGGTTAATAGACGCAATCGCTTCGCACCAACCGCCCCTACTGCGTGACGAAATGCTTCGAGAGTTTCAAATTTGGAAGTTGATAGTTAACGCAGAGGAGAAAACAGCCAAGCTCATCTGCGAGAGAGATACTGAGGATGTGGCGGTTACACAAGATATACCGTTTACTGACTTCCCTCTCCCAGAGGTTAAGTTGTTTTTGGTGGCAAAAGTATTAATGTTGCCCAGTGAGTACTAATTCTAGGTACTAGAAAATGGTTTCTCGATTAGTTCCTGAGTTTGAGAGTTGCAAAGTTTCGTACTTACAAAATATTTATAAATATCTACTGCATAAGTAGGTTATTACAGCAGGTTTCTGGTTTTTAAGAAGTCTGTTTATTTTTGATTGAAATAGGAGAGGTAGATACGAACCTTACATTACTGATAATCGAAAAATACCCAAGCCTATTTAAAGGGTTTTCTAGTAATTAAACCTAAACGCATTATTTTATAAAAACGAGCTTAGTTTATATACAAAGAAAAAGTACTTGACAGAAGTTAAATTATATTTCACAAGTATCAATGCAAACCGACAACAATTTTGGTAAAGCTCAAATGAGTGTATCTAGTTTCGTTCGTTCAAAGTTTCTCGCAGTTAGTGCCAGCACCGTTGCTGGACTCGCTGCTCTCACTCTCAGTATTGGAGTTAATCCCTCCAGTATTGCAGAAAGTGGTAAACAGTCTACCCTTGCCAGCTTACCCTCACTTAGCATTACCGCTGGTGAGCAAGCCAAGGCTGAATGGATAGATATCAGGTCGGATGCTCAAAGGCGTGAAAACCTTAGAAAAGCAATGCAAAAATGGGCAGGCTTCTGCTCCAGTAATATACACGATGAGAAAGATGCTGCTAATCGTAATCTCGAAAAAGCAGGTCAAAGATGGCGTTACGCTGTCAATAGAAACGGTATGCTTTATACCTATGGGCCATAAAAATTGTCGTTAACTGTTAACACATCTCTCTAAAATTTATTTACTTTAGCCTACAATATTTACTCGATTGTAGGCTTTTTCTTGTAATGGCTGAAAATAAATTTTAAATTATAATAATTAGCGATATGAAAATAACTGAAATATTCTTATTTACCTTTAGAAAATTAAGAAAACAATGGCTTTTTAATGCAAGTTCAATTCTAATATTGGCTTTAACTGTTCTACCTTTCGTTTTTGGAAGTGTGCTAAGTACAAATATAATCATGGTGTCTAAGGCAACAGCTAGCAATAGTGGCAATGAAAAAGCATTAATAATTATCGAATCCCGTGGAGATAGTACCTTAAACACACTTCCACACGAAGAAAACAATAAATTAGTAGATAAAAGTAACGACCAAATTATTGAGCAGTATAAATCTGAAGGTGTGCAAAAGAGTTTTGAGATTAAAGATGTGGGATTTATGACCCCTCCTGCTAGTGCTAACAACAATGAACAGTTATATAACTTCACTTTTCAGATGGTTTTACTACCGCCAGAAGCTTTAGGTGATGATGTTCTAAAAAGCTTAAGTTCCAACCCGCAAACTCTTAATATTCTTGCTAACGGACAGGATGCGATTGATGCTCAAAAATCAGGCAAAAACTTTAAAGCCACTAAAGAATATTTAGATTCTCTTATTGGAAAGGAGTTTAAGGTAAGGTATAACAGTGCCAAAGCACAGGGGGTTGAAAATAATGATTACCCCGCAGAAATCAATGTTCATTATTCAGGATTAGGTTTTATTCCTATTGGTATGGGTAAAATTGGGATTCTGCAAAATGATATCGATAAAGTTTTACTTGGAAAATTGCCAGAACAAGATATAAAAAACGCTTTTGACTTACCGATTAGAAAAATTGGAAAAGTGCTTGTGTTTGACCAAGTTGAACAGAAAGTTGCTTTTGTAAAGAAATATAATTTGAATAACTCTTTAGATAGTAAAGAGGCAGGCTCTCCTGACGGGGTGGCAGATATGGTACTACCTCCACTGGTTCTTAATATTTTGGGTTTTGATTTGAACACAACTTCATTTTTAATTGATTATTTTAATCTTTATTCGGGATACATGATAATAGTCAATATTCTTTTTATACTTGCTTTTTTCATCTATGACTTTATTAAGAATATGAGTATGTACGCTTACTTAATGGCGATTGGCACAAAATGGTTTGATTTGGTTAGATTGATTTTGGCTCGAAACATGATTATTACCCTACTAGGACTTGCTATATCATTTATATTGAGTTTTGCTTTAGTGTTCTATTTAGAAAAGTTTCACGATATTTACTACAGAAGTGTAGCTCAGTCAGTAAGCAACTTCAACAACATTGACCAACTTAATCCCTTCAATCTGGATTACCTGTACTTGGGTAAAAACACTCTTCTGTATCTAGGAATTATGCTTTTCATGTCCATCTTTCCAATTATTGGACTAGCAACTATTAAGCTAAAAAGCAGGTTGAATTAATTGAAGCTATGAATTTAAAGGACATAATACGCATTGTAAGACGAAAAATGCTTCACGATTTGCGGGGACAGCTACTAATTTGTGCTATTCTTACGCTCTGTTTCCTGCCAGCCATCTTCGCCGTTTTCATCACAACTAACCTAGAAACTATAAATGCCAAAATTCAGAGTACAGCCCTGAAAGACAATATCTTGCTTCTGTCTGAGTTTCTACCTAATTCCAGAAGTGTCATCGAGAATAAACTTAAAAAGGAGCAGTCGGGAGAAATTGAGAAAAGTTTGCTTCAAGATGGGGTAAAGTCTCAGATACAAGGAGTAGAAGTAAACGTTTCGTGGTTATGGTTCGAGTCAAAAGCACCTGTAAAAAATGAAGAAACAGGTAGAAATCAGCAAATCAGCAAAATAACCCTCTTGCCAGCTAAT
>JANNFJ010001066.1:0-3514 GCA_031379725.1 Calothrix sp. OTE_75_metabat_31 | reverse complement strand
AAGTCCAAGTATTCAGTAGGTATCACAGCCGAACCAGAATTACTTAATGCCTCAGTCAGTGGCAGTGCAATACTTTTGAGAAACTCAGCAGCTTGCTTTTCGCCGATATCCGCCAGCATTGTGGCAAACTGTTGCAACGTTAATACCAAACGGGTATCAATTAAATGTTGATGAGCGTGTAAAATTTCTGCTTCTGTCCCAGTTGGGCAATTTAACAGCGCTTCAATCAATTGCATGTAGGTAGAAAATACAGTTTCTTCTCCCCCTGCATCTGTTTGTGCGTCTGGTGTTAACATTTCCTTGAGTTGTGAGGCCATATTCCGCAAAAAATCTGCTGTCCCTAACGCACCCTTTTGTGTTGCTCTTGTTGCAGCCTTCTCCAATAATGTAATTAAATTTGTATCAACCAATTCCATGTTGGCTTGCAACAGAGCTAATTCTTCACCACTCGGACAGCGCAGTAACTCTCGAATCAGAGTCATATAAGCCCGAAGTCGGTTTCGATCCATTCTGGGCTAACCTCAGTAACTGAATAAATAGTGATATCAATTTATACAATTTTTGCTCGTGACTCCAGGCTAGGTCGATACATTCTCAAGGGAGTTGGGAGTAGGAGTTAGGGAGTAGGGGAAGAGGGGGAGATGGGGAGATGGGGGGAAAGGGGAGAAAGGGAGAAAAAACTGTAAGGGCGGGTTAACGAAAAAAACAATTGGTAAACAAACTATCTCATTAAACCCGCCCCACCCAACCAACCATCTACAAATAACCAATAACTAATGGTAAACAAACTATCTGATTAAACCCGCCTACTCAACCAACCATCTACAAATAACCAATAACTAATGGCTAATACCGCTAAAATAAAAGAAGCTGTGTTGAGATTTGTATAGTTAGGAATATGCTGTTATGGCTCCCGCAGTTTTGATTCAAAATCTAAAAAAGCGCTATGGGACATTTGAAGCCGTAAAGGATATCTCCTTTGTGGTGCAACCAGGGGAAATTTTTGGTCTGCTAGGTCCCAATGGTGCGGGAAAAACAACTACTTTGCGTGCTTTGTGTACTTTGACCACACCCGATGAGGGCAAAATCGAAGTATCGGGTATTTCGGCAATCGATAATCCCAAAGCTGCGAGACAGCGCTTGGGATATGTAGCCCAAGAAGTCGCACTCGATAAGGTGTTGACAGGGCGCGAATTGTTACAATTACAAGCGGCATTGTATCATTTGCCCAGTATTGCAGCAAAACAGCGAATCGAGGCTGTATTAGATTTACTGGGTCTCCAAGAATACGCCAACAAGAAAACTGGCACTTATTCAGGTGGATTACGCAAGCGTCTTGATTTAGCTGCGGGGTTACTCCATGCACCTGATGTTTTGGTTTTGGATGAACCAACAGTCGGACTTGATATTGAGAGTCGATTCATAGTTTGGGAATTTTTACGGAAATTACGCGAAGCGGGGACAACGGTATTAATTACCAGTCATTATCTCGAAGAAATTGATGCCCTTGCCAATCGCGTGGCAATTATTGACCGTGGATTGATGATTGCCGAAGGGACACCATCGGAATTAAAAGATAAAGTCGGAGGCGATCGCATTACGTTACGCATCCGCGAATTCTCTCCTACAGAAGAAGCCGAGAAAGCTAAAGATTTGCTAAAGTCTTTACCGTTTGTACAAGAAGTCATTATTAATACGGCACAAGGAAATTCTTTAAATTTAGTTGTTACACCGCAAAGCGATGCCTTAATCAACATTCAGCAAACTTTAAATAATGCGAGTTTGCCGATGTTTGGCATTGCCCAGTCGCGTCCCAGTCTCGATGATGTCTACCTCGCAGCAACTGGCAGCACTTTAATGGATGCAGAATTAGCAGCAGCATCCAACCGCGACCCCAAAGCTGAGAAAAAACAAAATATGAGGTAAACTCCTCATTCCCTACTCCCTAATAAATTATGAGTAACGCAGCAATTCCTCCAAAATCTGAAATTAACTGGCAGCAAGTTGCATCACCGCAACTCTACACCGACAATGCACCTAACCAATTGGGTGAAATCGTTCAAGAAACCCTAGCACTAACGCGACGGTTATTTATTCAACTACAACGTCGTCCTTCGACACTGCTTGCGGGAATTATTCAACCTGTAATGTGGTTGGTACTGTTTGGAGCATTGTTTCAAAACGCACCTAAAGGCATTTTTGGCAATACAACCAATTACGCACAATTTCTCAGCGCTGGAATCATTGTATTTACTGCATTTGCGGGTGCTTTAAATGCTGGTTTACCCATCATGTTTGACCGCGAATTCGGCTTTTTGAATCGATTACTGGTAGCACCTTTAGCATCGCGGTTTTCGATAGTGTTCGCATCGGCAATCTTTATTATTAGTCAAAGCTTGCTGCAATCAGCAGTAATTGTTGCTGCTGCGGCATTTTTGGGGGCAGGTTTACCCGATGCAGTTGGTTTGAGTGCGATCGCACTCATTGTCTTCCTACTATCATTGGGTGTTACTGCCATCAGCTTAGGTTTAGCATTTGCTCTGCCGGGACACATCGAATTGATTGCAGTCATTTTTGTAACTAACTTACCCCTACTTTTTGCGAGTACAGCCCTAGCACCCTTGGCATTTATGCCCAAATGGTTGCAAATCGTTGCTACCCTCAATCCCCTCAGCTACGCCATCGAAGCGATTCGTTACCTCTACACTCATGCAACTTGGGGACTGGGGAGCGTTGTCATGCACGCATTTTGGGGTGATGTTACCTTTGGTGGAGCGTTATTAGTGTTACTGGGTTTTGCAGTTGTAGCATTATTGAGCATTCAACCACGCTTACGTCAGACACTTTCTTAGAATAGAAACAATCACTACTTAGTAGTACTAGAGGGGCAAGATATGAAAATCCGATTACTAGCATTATCGACCTTAGCAGGACTGGGTATAGCCAGTGTTACAGCACAACCAAGCAATGCCCAAGTTGGGGTTCCTTCCAACCAAACCACAAATCCCCAAAATTACGACAATAGCAATGACCCATTCAACCAAAGTGTTGAGCAAAACAATTTTGGCGGGATTATGAATTTGATTCACAGAGCAAACTTTGGTGGTGCTGGTTACAATCCAGAATTTTTCGCCGAACAAGGTCAACAACTCGACGAAGCTGCGGCTGCATTCCGCGCTAAACAGCAACAACGAGTCAGGCAAGGTGTAGTGCAACCTAGTCAACAAGGCTCGACAGTTATTAAACTTGAGCCGACATCGGGTAATTAAATTTCATTGCAAATTCATCCTGTGGGGGAACAACTGCGTTGCGGGGGTTCCCCTCAGTTATCTTATACTTGTTTCTAAACCGTTACAACTTTTGTTTGAGCAGGATAATCAGACCGAAGTTTAGTTGTTACACGAATTTCAACATCACTACCAAGCGCATTTAAAAATCGAAATAAATGTTCTGTTGAAAACCCCGATAGCTTACCACGAAGTAATGCCGAGATATTGGGTTGATCGATTCCTAG
>JANNFJ010001032.1:0-2091 GCA_031379725.1 Calothrix sp. OTE_75_metabat_31 | reverse complement strand
AAGCACGTCACAATCCCGTAAATCTAGGCCGATCGAGAGGCTTTGAAGGAATCGCACTTAATGCAAGAGCTACACAGCTTTATCCAATCTTAGAAGGCCCAATTAAGGGTCATGAGCAAAACAATCGCTTGTTGATTCATGAATTTGATTTAGCTAGCAAAAAATATGCAGGTATTTTTGCCTATAAGCTCGAAAATCCCACTCATGCGATTGGCGAACTCAGCGCGATTAACGATCAGGAATTTATTGTTATTGAGCGCGATGCAAAGGAAGGCGACCCCAATAACCCGGCTTTTAAGATACCTGCCTCATTCAAGCGTTTATACAAAATTAATCTTTCCAAAATTGATAAATCGGGCTTTGTTGAAAAAGAATTACTTGTTGATTTACTCAATATTGCCGATTTGAAAGGTATCGGAGGTAACGGTACGCGAAATGGTATATTTACATTTCCATTTGTCACAATTGAAAGTGTATTGGTTTTAGATAACAAAACTTTACTCGTAATTAATGACAATAATTATGCCGATTCGGTGGGACGAGTGCCGAAGCAAGCCGATAATACTGAATTTATTCGGATTCGATTGGATCGAGTTTTAAATTTGGGTCAAGGGTAAGAGTTAATTGGGTAGAAGTAAACGGTGGGCTAAGTAATTTACGATAAATAATCTTTTTTTGATGACGAATCTAAAATCTCCGACTGCGGTCAAAATTAACCGTAGGGTAATTAAAATAACTTAAATACCTGTAAAATGAGTATTGCGAAACATTATTAAATTTGCAATTCGCTATATTTAGTCTTAAATTAAGTATTTCCGTGTCCATCCTCTTATAAACTAAAAACAGACTTGCACAATTACTTTAACTCGGATGAATTAATGGTTACGGAAAGCGACAAATCTGTGGCGGTGGAATTATTATCCAACCAAAAAATTGTCTGCTAGATTGCAGAGCTTTACTCACAGCCTTCACAAAGTAATGGATTTAGTTGAAGATGTTATAAAGTTTAGCTTATCATACTATTCTTTGGGCGATAAAGAGTGAGCATTAGCACCGGATTGTATCCGCACTTTAATTCGCATTTTTAATCCGCATTTTTAGAATTGCGATCCAAAATAGGATATATCTAGCTCAAAAACGCCAGCGGACTTAAGTACCGCTAGCAATGTCTGTTAAATAGATAGCTAACGTATTGCCGATCGGTGCGAAAACTATGGAAAAAGACGCGGCAACGCTCTATTGCCCAAACGAACTTTGTCAGGCTGCTAATCCCCTTACGCATAATTACTGTCAGCGGTGTTCGACACCTCTGCCAAAACGTTATCTTTGGTTAGTTGGCGATGACAAGGGCTTGGACATCAGCAGCGAAATCTTAGCCGATCGCTATTTAGTTCTGAGTAAATTTGTTCTTTTCGATACTAAACCCGCGCTCCCACCCCAAGTAATCGAGTCGGAAAAGCTACAGGAAATCCGACCTTACTTGCGGCTGTTTCCTTATCGTCTCCACGTACCACAGGTATACGGAATAGTTAATTTGGGTGAAGGAGAAAGGGAAAAAGAATTTTTGCTTTTGGAAAAACCGCCAATTTACATTGATGGGGAACCTACGGAAGTAAAATTGTACGATACTTTAGATTCGGCTTGGGACTTTGCAACATCAATGCGGCAACTCAATTGGTTATGGCAAGTAGCACAATTGTGGCAGCCGCTAGCTAGTGAAGGGGTGGCTTCGACTTTACTTGATAAGTCTTTGATGCGCGTCGAAGGAGCATTAGTACGGTTGTTATCGCTGCGAAATGACCCTGTAAATGCTCCGAGTTTGGCAGATTTAGGAAAATTTTGGTTGACGCTACAACACAAAACCAAAAGTGCGATGCTTTCAAAAGGAACCGCTAACGCTAACGCTGAATTTATTGGTCAAGTTTGTGACTTATTAATTGACGGCGAAATTCATTCTGGGGAGCAATTAGTTGCAGCTTTAGACCAAGGATTAGTCGAACTTGGGCGTGCGGTTAACAGGGGTACAGCGTTTGGGGCAAATCATTCAGTAAAAATAGTTACTCGTACTGATACAGGCCCGAGCCGCCGATG
>JANNFJ010001031.1:0-3569 GCA_031379725.1 Calothrix sp. OTE_75_metabat_31 | reverse complement strand
AATAACTCCATCAAAGCAAGCATCTGTAAAAGGAAGACTATGAGCATCACATATAACCGAAACTCCAGCACCGAAAGCGACATCAATTTCGACAATTTCAATTTCTGGGTTTTGGGACAATGCTTCGATACCCTGTCCAAGTACACTCCCACCGATAACTAAAACTTTCGGGTGAGGATTTTCTGCGAGTAGAATTTTTGTGAAATCCCGGAAATTTTGCTTGGCTTTCAGATTTACCGAAATTCCCGGTAATAAATCTATAATTAGTCTTTCAATTTTTGATTTAGGTTTGAGAGTTGCATTTTCAAAATCGAGAAAATCGCTAATTGAAAAAATGCTGGAAACTTCATCAATCAGGATAGGAATCGAATTGACTACAGGAAATATGGCTTGACATTGATTATTCCTACATTTGAGATTTACATCAGTGGTTTCTAGGTGAGAACCACATTTAGGACAACAAAGCAATTTTTGAGTTTGTTGACTAAATTTAAAATTGACCTGGTTTTGTACTTGCATATAAGTAGGGAGTAGGGTTTCAAGAATCCGGGTTTCTTTAAGAAACCCGGATTCTGGTCTTCTCGAAAGAATTAAAATTAATGACATGAACTACTAGCTAGTCACGAAGGATGTTGTTTCCATTCCCAACCAGCTATGGCAAAAATTGTCCACCAGTAGAAAAATAATGTGGTGTGACTCCAGATATTTTCGGTAATCATTCCAACTGGTATCGCTGCTAAAAGCGCTAGTAGTATTTCACATAGTCTTTTTTGTGAGTGACTGATGAGGGGAGACTTGATTAACCGCAGCAACCACACACCTTGTACAAAGAAGAAAATAATAAAAGTTATTAATCCGATGATTCCACCATCGACTAAAGCACGAACATAATCGTTATGCGGTAAAAGTTGGTTGGTACTAACGAAAACGCTTAACCCCAACCCATAACCGAGTAATGGATATTGCTGCCATTGTTCTAATAGATACGTCCATTGCCCTAATCGCCAGTTGAAGCTGTTGTTATCACCTTTCGCCAAGAGAATTGCCCGCGAAACATCGATATCGGGGTTGAATAAAGGCGTGTTTGCAAGCGTTGCAAGTCGTTCTTGTCCGAAGGGAGTACTGGCAAATAACCCAATCACAAAGACTAAAAAGATGATTCCACCAATGATTTTGAATAAATCTAAACGCGGTGCAATTAATACTAAAACAAATACAGCCAGCATCATCAAACTAAATAAGGCTTTGGTGCTGACAAAGAACATTGCTAAGACTCCTAACAGGATTAACCAGGGTATACGCTGCTTTGCATTTCCGAGTTTCCACCAGGTTAAGCCAATAAATAGTAATAAGTATGTAGCAAATCCATTGGGGTGTCCGAGAGTACCGCGAATCCGCGATTCATCACCCGATGAAATTGCTTTAATTTCCCCCCCACCATCGGCAGAAAGTAAGGGTGGCAATATCGACGGTACTACCATTTGCAAAAATGCCAGCGTTAGGGGTGGGATTAGCCCTAAAAGTAGCTGCGATAACATTGATTCGGGTTCGATTTGGTCTTTGAGTTGCATGACCAGCAAGTAAACCATTAACCAGGAAAATAGCCGCACCCATTCGCGCACGCTACTACCCAAGTACGCATGATCGAAACCCAGTCCACCCAGGGGTAACAAAATCACCCAAATCGCTTGGAGTAATACCCATCCAGCGAAGAACCACCAAAAGGCATCGGTTTGTACTTTTTTACGCTGTAGTAGCTGCAATCCTACATATAAAAGTGTGAGGATATCAACACCAATGGCAAGGGCGGAGGGTATTTGCTGTTTGGAGAAAATATCAATCGAACACCGCACGATTAACAGCATCAGCACAGCTTGGGGAAAGCTGGCGAAAAAGTAGATTAGTACTAGTACAACACCGATTCCCAAACCCATATATAACGGCTGGATGCCCGTGACAACACCACCTGCAAAGCCCAGGATAGCCCCTGCCAGAGCAATTCCCACCGCTAAATAGATGTACCGCTGATTCGTAGCTATCTGCATATCTACCTCTCGCTATTTCCTAAAGCACCTAGCTGCACTAATCGGCGGGGAAGTGCGGTTGAATCTTCGCGGTAATATTTATCGCTAGGTGTAGTTAAACCATTGACGACTACGCCCAAAAGAGGAACGCGATCGCGTGTCAGGTCGGCTACTGCTTTTTGCAATATTTCCTTAATCGTCAGGCTCGGACGGGTTACAAGCATGATGCCGTTACCAAATTGGCTCAATGTCGTTGCGTCCGCACAAGCACTAAGCGGTGGAGTATCTACTATCACCAAATCATAATTTTCCGAAGCTTCCGCCATCAGCGCCTTCATTGTCCTCGATTCGAGCATCTGCGAAGGACGAGCGCAAACTGAACCGCAGGTTAAAACTGAGAGATTTTCGATACCTGTTGGTTGCACCACATCAGCGAGTCGCTGACGCTTAGTAATTGCATCGGTGAGTCCGGGTGTAGCCGACAAGTTGAACGACCGATGTAAGGTTGGTCGCCGCAAATCGGCATCGATTATCAAGGTTCGCCGCGATAGCATTGCTGCCACTGCTGCTAAATGCGACACCACAACCGATTTACCTTCTCCGGAGAGGGTACTGCTAACAACAATCAACCGCAAATCATCGGGACTGCGATACTCTAAGGTCTTCAATAGCATCCGGTACGGTTCTACCAATCCCATATCATCGAGAAATACATCGGCGGATTCGAGTGCTAAATTCGCATTTCGCAAACGCGGCAACATTCCCAACAACGGTACTTGGAGGAGTTCTTCGGCTTCCTTGGCATCGTGAAGACGATTGTCCATTACTTCTAGAAGCACTATTACACCCGCTGATAGGAGGGTTCCTAAAGCCGTTGCCAGTACCAAAATGACGGGGGCTTGCGGGTCTGTGGGAATCGTGGGAATTGCTGCTGCTTCGATAACGCGAATGTTACTGACCTTTTGAGCCTCAGCAATGCGGGATTCTTCAAGCTTGCTTTGGAGGTTTTTAAACGATTCGGCAGCTTCGACACGCGCTCTTGTTAGTGCTGTCAAGGGTTCCTGCTTCATTGGCAGTTGCGCCAATCTCGCTTGGAGGTTAACTCTTTCGGCTTGGAGGGTTCGTAGCTTGTTGACTGCTGCGCTTCCTTCGACGGCGTTGGTGACGAGTTGGGAATTGAGGTTTTGAGTCAGGGAGTCGCTAGCAATGGTACTTGGGGCCGTACTTTGACTACCATTTGCCGAAACCTTGCTCAATTCCTCCTGGTACATAAATGCGATCGCATCGCGTTGTCGAACTAATGAGCTTAATTCGGGATGTTCAATCGTAAACCGTTGGCTTTTGGCAACAATTTGAGCATTAAGTTCAGTTAACTTGCCGCGCAAGTTTTTCACTTGATCATCTTGTCCAGTGCGTACCGAAGCGACAGCTTTTTCTAAACTGCCAGAATTGGTCACTTGCCGCAGCGAAGCATCGCGGGCGCGGGCTTCATTGAGTTGGGCCACCAGCATTCGCTCTTGGTCTTCCAAGGTCGAAATACTATTA
>JANNFJ010001028.1:0-8774 GCA_031379725.1 Calothrix sp. OTE_75_metabat_31 | reverse complement strand
TTTAGGAGCGAATCACGGCAAACAATTGCATATAGTTGCCCATTCAATGGGGGGATTAGTTTCTCGCTGGTTGATCGAACGAGAAGGTGGAAATCAAATTGTTCAACATTTAGTCATGTTGGGAACTCCCAATGCTGGTTCTCCTTGGTCAGCAGTTCAGGATATGGCTTTTGCCCTTTTAGGGTTGGGTCTCAATCAAATGCCGGAGATGGTTTGGTCAGCTAAAGTCGTGGCTGATTTAGTCGCTAAGTCACTAGAGTTTGTGGATGCAAACGTGAATACGCTCAACCAAATGCAACCTGACTCAGAATTTTTTAAAGCGATCGCTAATAGCCAAGACCCCCAGATTCCTTACACCATTATTGCTGGAGATAGATCGATTCTTGCATTAAAGCAGCAATCGAATGGCTTAGGGCTATTAAAGGAACAACTTTTCACTTCAGTTGTGAATCAGGTGATTGATGGTTTGGTGTTTGGGGGAGAACCGAATGATATTGCTGTCCACCTAGCCAGCATTAAAAGCGTGAGTACCGATACCATCGGAGATGGTTGCCAAGGGCATCGCACACCTCAGCCAAAAGTTTTACCAAATGTTGCTTGCGATCATCTGACCTATTTTACTACCGAAGCGGGTTTAAAGGCATTGGTGGATGCTCTCCATCCATAGTTACAACTGCCCTTGTGATTCGTCAAAACCGGATCACAAGGGCATAAATCATTAAGAAAATTGAAAATTATTTAACTTTATATAACAAAAAAGGGATTATTTTATGGCAAAGATTGATCGAAGTTTGGCGATAGTCATTGGCATTGACCTATACATACATCCCATTCCAAAACTCAAAAGTGCTGTCAATGATGCGAAGGAACTGGCTGATGTTCTCGAAAAAAGATACAAGTACAAGGTCTTACGTCTGTTAGATGGAGAAGCAACTAGAAAAAATCTTAGTAATCTCTTAAAAAATCTTGATAATAGAATCATCCAGATTGGTGATGAGCGAATTAAGGTCGAAGAGAGCGATCGCGTTTTGTTTTACTTTGCTGGTCACGGCTTCCCTGAAGAGACAGAAGAAAGCGACGATGGTAAACCAGCAGGTTATTTGATGCCGCAAGATAGTCAGCAAAATGATAAAAGTACCTGGCTGTCGATGCAGATGCTACATGATGCTCTCACTGGGTTGCACTGCCGTCATCTGTTAATGATCCTCGACTGTTGCTTTGCAGGTAGGATTCTTTGGGCAGGATTGAAGCGCAATGCAACACGATCGCGCAAAATGTATCGACAAAGCTATGACCGCTTCATCAAATTTCCGGCTCAACAGGTCATTACATCAGTCGCCCATGACGAGGAAGCAGCTGATTTATCTCGTCTTGCAACAAGAGAAGTTGGAAAAAATAGACACTCTCCCTTCGCTGACTTGCTACTGAAAGCGCTAAAAGCCGAACCAGAGAAACTCAAGAAGGATATCTCTCTCCAAGCAATTATCGACGATGGGGTGATTACTGCCCATGAACTCTTTACTTATCTGCAAAATAAACTAGGGGATGACACAGAAAAACAAACTCCTGGACTCTTTCACCTCAAAAAGCACGACAAGGGCGAATACATCTTTGAGCTACCTGGTTTTAATGAGAAAAAACTAGAAAAACTTAAGCTGGATGAGAGTACTAATCCCTACAAAGGTTTAGCATCATTTGAAAAAGAAGATAGTCAGTTATTTTTTGGCAGAAAAAGGCTGATTCAAGGCTCAAAAGAGAAAGAAGGTCTCCTTTCAAAAGTAAGCAAACATCCACTTACAGTGGTGTTAGGGCTTTCAGGATCGGGTAAATCTAGCTTAGTAAAAGCTGGCTTAATTCCTGCGCTCATATCAGAGGAAAAAACTAGTCAGGAGCAGTGGTACGTTCTCGATCCGATGCGACCTGGAGAACTTCCTATTAATGCTTTAGCAAGTGCAATTCTGCCAATTAAAAATGTCGATTTGGTCACTCAACTGACTCAATTTAATTTTCTTGATAATATTTTCAATTCAAAAAACAAACAAGAGCAAAAATCGGAATTAAATAACGAAAACGAAAAAAAAATTAATATTCTTGTAAAAGCTTGGGAAGTGGCAAGTCGAGAAACTAAGTTGTTACTTTTTTTAGATTATTCTGAGCAAATAGAAAAATTATGTAGTGATTCAGAGAGACAACAGTTAAAAAATCTCAAGAATAATATTTTAGCAACTCTTAATTCCTTAATTAAAGAACTACAAAATTCTCCATCTTCTTTAACTACAATTATCAAACAATGGAGTAAAAACAATCCGAGTATTAAGTTACTACTGACGATCGATCAGTTTGAGGAATTAATCACCTTATGTAAAGACAAAGAACGAGAATATTTCTTGCAGTTGTTAGCAAAAGCTTTAGCTTCATCAGATTTATCCGATAAGTTACGAATCGTAATAACATTGCGTTCTGATTTTGAGCCTCAAATCAGGGATACAATCAAGGAAAACCTTTGGCAACATGGGAGGTTTTTTGTAACTCCTATGGACAGGGAAGAGTTTAAACAAGCGATTGAAGAACCTGCTGCACAACGGGCATTATTTTTTGAGTCTCCTAAGTTAGTCAATGATTTGATTGACGAAGTTGTTCAAATGCCAGGTGCTTTACCCTTACTTTCTTTCACTTTGAGCGAGCTTTATTTGAAGTATCTTAAAGCTGAACCAAAAGGCAGGATTGATCGAACAATTACTGAGGCAGATTATGGAGAAATAGGTGGGGTTACACGCTCTTTAACCCAAACTGCTGACAAGGCGTATAACGAGTTAGTGTCAGAAGAAGCTAGTGAGTCAACTATTTGTGATGTAATGTTGCGAATGGTTTCTATTACTGGAGGTGAACTAGCTCGCAGAAGAGTACCAGCATCTGAATTGGATTATCCAGAATTAAAAAATAAACAGGTACAGAAAATAATTAATCGTTTTGTAGAAGCACGTTTGCTTGTTAAAGGCTTAGATGCAGATGGTCAAGAATATATAGAACCTGCCCACGATGCTTTGGTGAAAGGATGGGTAAGGTTAAAGGAATGGATCGATAAGGAATTAGAGGGATTTGTACTCAGGCAGCGTTTGACTGCTGCTACCAATGATTGGGCAAAAAATCCTCAAGATAGTGGTCTTCTATTGCCTGATGGCGATCGCCTAAATCAGCTTGAAAAAATTCTTAAATCGGAAAATAGCTGGTTTAATCAGAAAGAGGCAAAGTTTGTTGAACGGAGTATTCAGAAAAGAAGGGAGCAAGAAAGAAAAAGCTTAGAAAATCAGGTGAAGCTTAACACGACAGAATCTCAGAGGCTTTTTACTGCAAATGATCGACTTGATGCAATAGTGAAGATTATTGAAGCAGGAAAACTGTTGCAGAAGAATAAGTTGAACAAGTTAAAAATTACTAATTATAAAGAATTCGAGTTTTTAATTACATTTAATCAGTTGCTGAGTGAATGTGGAGAAATTAATAGCATTGATGTAGGAGATCCAGTCAACAATTTTAGTTGTAATCAAAAAGCCCAAGTCATTGCTACCGTATCTGGTCAGTTTGACAAGCTTTGCTTCTGGGATTGGCAGGGAAATCTAATAAATTGTGAACAAAATCAAGAGAGGTTTTACGATTTAGCGTTTAGCCCTGATGGGGAGATTCTTGTTACTGGCGGAGATGATGGACTGATTAAGTTATACAGGAGAGAATCTCAGGGTTGGCATGGTTTTGATAAAACTCAAGATGATACAAAAAAACATCACGGTACAATTCATACTATAAATTTTAGTCCAGATGGAACTTTTTTCATTTCTGTAGGCTTTGATAGAAACATAATATTTTGGGGGCGTGGTGGTCAATATTTGACAAATATCGCCCACGAACATAATGTTGCTGCTGTAGCCTTCAGCCCAAAAAATCAACGGATTGCTTTTGTTTCCAGACACAAAAAAACCAAAAAAGATACTATAGTAATTAAGGAGTATCACATTTCTGAAGGTCAAGCGTCACAAGCAAGCTCAAGTAACGATATTAGGCTCTTGGATTTTGATGAATTTGATGCATATCACGAAGGCGAAATTACAGATATTGACTTTAGCTCTGATGGTGCAACTTTAGTTTCAGTCAGTAAAGATGGGAAACTTCGCATTTGGTCTTTAGATAAGAGTAAAAATTCCAGCGACATAGGGGAAGAGGAAGATGGAAGTATAGGCGCTGTTGCTTTCAGCCATGATAGCAAAATAGTGGCATCATCTCATACCAATGGGATTATTAATATTTGGGATGCTTTAACCACTGATACTTTTGGTGATGTTCCTCGCTTATATAAGCTAGCGGGGCATAAAGGTAATATTACTAGAATTAGATTCAATGGCTCCCAATTGCTTTCTAGCAGCGATGATGGAACACTCAAGTTTTGGTCTCTTACAAATAGATTTGAAGGATACACAAGAACTTATGTACAGAGGGTTCGCTTTAGCGAGGATAATCAGATCGTCACTACGGTAGATACGCATGGGCAGGTATTGTTTTGGCGATCTAGCGGAGAACTATTGCAAATACCGATTGATAATGAAATTCCTATTAAATGTGAACTTTGTGATGTTCAAGTGAGTGGCGAGAATATTGTAATAGCAGGGGCTAGAAATGGAGAGATGGAGGTCAAGCTGTATAGTAGGAATGGGATAATACAGTCTAGCTTCATTATCAGGTATGAGCAGGTAATTAACAGCCTAGCTTTCAGCCTTAAAAACGACATATTGATAACAACAAGCGATAACTCTATAAGCCTTTGGCGACTCAATAGAGACCGAAATAATTGCAATGTAGAGTTGTGGACAACATTGGCTGGGCAGCACGGTAACATTACAGCAATTACTTTTAGTGATGACGGTAAGTTTTTGGCTTCAGGTAGTGAGGACGGCACCGTCAAACTTTGGCATCTAAAAGATTCTAAATCAATTTTTTCACTCCCTGTTGAAGGAGGTGCTGTCCATAATGATTTGATTGAACACTCGGCGTGTGAACCAACTAACCCTGACATTAAGGGTAAGATTTATGCTTTAAAGTTTTACCATGAAGACAAAATAATAGCTGCAATCAACCAGTTGGGTGACATTATGCTATGGAGCATTGATGAAAATACCCAGCATCGCATTAAAGCATTAAAAGAATTAGCATTGTATAAATACGTTGAGGCTGCTGCTTTTAGTGCCAATGGACACCAAATTGTTATGGTTACTCATAAAAATGGGTTTATATCTAGCGAACGTAGAATACAGACTTACAACGTAGATCTTGACCAGTTGATAGAAACCTCTGGTAGCCGTATTCACAATTACATACAGCATAAAGAATCAAGCCGGATTGCTATATGAGAGTTATAGTATGTATGAATATATGTTTCTTTATTTGATCTGCAACCCCCTTGAACACTTTTGAATACCGAAAGCACCCTGACCTATCACCCAAGACCCTTTAGTCCCGTCTGCTGAGAAACTCCTCGGGATTGCGGTTAGGGAACGGGTTGCCTCTCACTTTTTTTCGACGTACGCGCCGCCTCATCCTTGTTCTATTATATTTCCCTCCGCTAACTACACCCCGCTACCCACCTGTCCCTCACGCTCCGATCCCACTGACCCGCTTCTCCCTTCCATTCTAAAATAATCTTGTGCGTCCCTCCTCGATTAACTGATGCCCATACACCCCGTTCTTTCTATTCGCCACCGCACAACCCCTTTTTAATATGTTGATCTGCCATAATCCGTAATCAGCTTTCAACGGTTGGTTATACCCGACGGACGATCCAGTCGACACCATATACTGTGTCGCCTGTGCCTCCTGCGTGTTAATATCTTTCGCCACCTTCCAGTATTTTACTAGTTCCCTCACATATACTTGTGCTATTTCTCCCTCGAACTTACATCGCGTCTCCAAATGTACTCTCAAGAGATCCATAACCTGGGGCTCTGTGTAGGGGTGCATCGCTGCATTGGTGATTACATTCGTTAACTCTACGTTCCACTCTCCCCAGTCCGCGTTGGTGCGCTCGCGTCCCGCGATTTGTTGCACCCACTGCAACATATTCGACAGATTTACCTTCCGTGCCTCCCTTGTATATTCTAAGACTACTTGGTTATACCCTAGTGGGCCACACCCTGACGGACAATGAACATTTATGAAACTCTGTAATTGCGTGTACGCCCTGCTAGTATACGGTTGCGGATGGTCCCGCATCATTTTCGGGATCTCGCTGATCCTTTCCGAATTGCCGCGTAACCATCCGATACCATCTCGCCATGCCTCCATATTCCGTGCTGGGGGTGGGGTCACCCTCGATGCCGCTATGTTTTGCATTATACGTTGCGGGTTATCCACCTCCGACCCTTCTGACCCCGCAGCCCTTATCTTTTTATCTATAACTTCCCTTTTCATGCACCTCAACCCCATCCCTCTTGTGTCCGTCTGGCTCGCCTCTCCGACCAGTCTACCAGACCCGATTTCACGGATCTGGGTCGTTTTAGTGTAGTCCGTCGTTATCCCCCATGCCGTGCTATACTCTTTTTCTAGGTGCCTTTTGGTGCAGCCCGGTAAGTATGCATATCGGGGGCGACTTGCTCCGGACGGGGGAATTAAATATATGAGCTTTGGGCTTATCGTGTCATTTACCAATGTCAACTTTCCATAGCGCGTCTCCCTCCGAGGGCTTGTTGACGCGAGGGATGCTGTGCCTTGTACCATTCCGCACATTATACATACGGCTGCGATCGCTAACTTCACTACTTTGAGGGCTTTGTGATTTGTGTTTTGCTGAGGAACAGCAACTTCTGCGCGATCACGGTTGTGAGCATCCATAATTTCTAGTGACATAGTTCTATCCACTCCCCTTTATGTTGTTTGATTTACTTCCTATTCCTTAATAAGTACTTAGACAAGCAACTTATACTAAAAACGGGTTAGAACTGTACTTTTAAACAAGCGTCAAAACCTTTAAGATGCTACCCTGCAAAGAACGCGTTCAGCGCGAACCTTCGCTACTCATGACAAAAGTCTAGGTTTTACCCGTTTGCAGTATATGGACTTGTGAAGGTGTTAATTGATTTACTTCTGGTTGCATTATACTGAATTCCTTATTCCTAAGTCCGGCTTCTTAATGCATAATTATTTACATGTTTATGCATTGACGGAACGATTTATTAGGGTTTGTTGCGAAGTGCGATCGCTTGTTAAAATCTCTTGGGATAGAAGGGCGAACGCGATCTGCCTCCGGGCGGCAGCGCTTCGCTATCGCATCTCCATTCCCAACTCAGAAATGCGCGAGCCAAACTGAGAACAAGATTACACAAGAGTTCTGGATCGGAATGTTCTATAAAGAGGTTAAGCACGGCGGTTAGGGTTCAAACTTTTTCGATCCCAGAGAGCCATTTCTCCATCTCAAGAGGTTGTTGCCAATTAAACATGAGTATTATAAAATCATTAAGTTGCCTATCGCTTAATTGTTCGAGTTGACTGACTATCTGTGGCGTGAGAAACTCAGCCCCAAACTTAGCTCGAATTATAGTACTTGCCGACTTTAGCTGACCTAGAAATTCACCTTCTAGTTTGCCTTCTAGTTTGCCTTCTAACCTAGCTTTGTTAATTTGGGCCTCATACCAAGCATCGATTTGTTCCATTGTTTTCATAAAATCTTCGTCCTCCGGAGTTAAACTATCAGTAGGTATATCTTTTAAATAAACACAGTATTTTATACATGCACTTATTATATCATTTTTTTCCCTGCGATCCGGCGATAGCTGCTTGATTGACTCAAAAGCACTAGTCGCAGAATGTTTGTCCCCCAACATTTTTAGCCACATCGTTTCTGGACTATCAACCAATTCTGTGATAATTACAATTCCCAACCGAAAAATTGAAGGGATTCGATATACACCTACACCGAATTCAGTTGCTCTTTGAGCGCCACACAAATTCAATAGTTTTTCACTACAATTGACCGTGAGAATCCACGTAAATGGATTTTGATTTCCAATTTGTTGTTTTACTTCTTTCTTACTTGGTTGAGAACTTGTTAATTCCGCTTTGGCTTTGGCGTTCTCCACCAGTTCTTTCTGCTTTCTATCCCAATACAGATTTTTGCGAGTAATCGATTTATTAATATCCATTTCTTCTAAATTACGAACTGTAATGTTCGATGATCACTGTTGGATGTTCTTGCATCAGCAGGTCGAATAAACCTAAATTCTCAGAAAGCCACTCTGGGTTTTCTCGCTCTCCTATGAACATCAAATCTATTTCGAGGTCTTCATCATTGCGGACTTGGATATTTTGCAGAGTATCCCCTTTAGTTTTATATAAAGATTGGATATAAAACGTAGAAGTTGCGATCGTGTTTGTACTGAGCCATTTCAATTTATTTAGCCTTCGGTAGAAGCAATAAATGTTGTAACAGTAATTTTCATTTTACATTTTATTAGTTAATTTTTACATAGAAAATTATAACCAAAATTAAACTTTTCTCACAACAGTAAGCGATGTCGTTTTCTCGGATTTCTCATCAGCGATTAAAAAATGCTTGCGATGAACCGAATTTACAATAAAGGTGGGGATTCTGGTTTTTCGTCAAAGGCTTTGGAAAGCAGATGTTAACTGGCGGACTGCCATGTCTTACGATGCTACCATAGCCTTAATTACTGGTCTTCAACAAAACCCCACCCGTGAAGGATTAGCTCAAACCCTTCGTTTACAAAATTTTG
>JANNFJ010000984.1:0-8527 GCA_031379725.1 Calothrix sp. OTE_75_metabat_31 | reverse complement strand
CAGTGATTCCATCGGGGTCAAATTGCTCGCATTTTCGTGCCAATGCCAGAGTCGATTCTTGCGCTATGTCCCACCGACTCTTACCACCTGCTTGGTCGGGTGTAGACATGCTGCCACTTTTATCGATGATTAGCGTGTAGTCGCGGTTACTTGCCATATTCGTCATGTATCCCTCATTAAAATAGTTTACCTGCTGTACTAGTTTAGCTTTAGGGAAGCGTTATTGGTTAGGGGTTGAGGCTGACGAAAAGCATAAATGTCTTTAATTGCCATTACCCAACCATCAGAAACCGATTCGAGAATTGTTAATCCTTTCTCAGTAGTCGCAGTAGTTGCGTCGCCAATTACACCACTTTTACTCAAATCTCTGGTTGCCCAAGCAAAGGGTAATTTACCCTCTGGTGACAGTAAGCTGCCTTCTTGTTGTGTAGGTGGATACTCAGCAATAGCTCGCTCCATTTTTACCTGGTCGGGTAAAAGTGCCAAAATAACACTTGTTTCAGCATCTCCAGCGTGCATACCTAATTGTGCTTCCTTCGGTGTTAGTAAATTTTTAGTAATATTCGGCACGCGCCATGTAAATAGTGGAAACACCATAAAATCGCTATACTTAATATGCAAATCTCGTGCCACCATTTCCATAACTTGCGGTTGTCCACCGTGGGAATTCATTAATACTAGCTTTCTAAACCCAGCCCGATAGAGACTTTCAGCGACTTCGATTAATATTGCCGAAAGAGTTTCGGTACTAAGTGTAATTGTTCCGGGAAAATGCCAATGTTCGTTTGATTTACCATAGTATAGGCATGGCATTGCATAAGCAGGAATACTCGAATCGAGCTTTTCTAAAGCTTTTCCCAATACTCCCATCCCAATTGCTGCATCCACAATTATAGGTAGATGAGGGCCATGTTGTTCGATTGCCCCAACTGGTTGAATAATGACGACATTTTCTTTGTCTGGTATTGCCTCGATATCTGTCCAAGTTAAGTAAGGGAAAAAACGTGATGGAGGAATAAAACTGTGCATATTATTAGGTCGTAACAAATTACAAATGAGGGAAATCTAAATAATGCCTGAATTAAATGCATCTACTACCGCCAGTATCGGTCGATACTGGCGGTAGTGGGATAAAAGTCATAATTTTAGACGCTAATGGTAATCCTATAACCGAAAGGGCGCGATTGGATACACCCCAACCCGCCACACCCGAAGCAATTTTAAATGCGATGCCCTTGGCAACCACTTCGTGGTATCGCGCTAGCGTCCCCGAATATGGAAGTCGTAGGGGCGGGGTCTCCCCCATAGCTAGTCAACTTAACGTGAAACCCTTGTTAAAACGTATAGATCCAGAAGAACCCCACCCGAGCCCTCCACGAAGCGCGGGGAGGGAACCAAATTTTTCCCCTCCCCGCTTGCGGGGAGGGGATTAAGGGGTGGGGTAAAATGACTGTGGGGTAAGCGTTTTAGCTTAAGTTGACACTAATGGGTCTCCCCGCCCTAACCACTCAAACATACCCCCGCCCTAACCAATACTGCAAGGGATACGCACAGACGTTAGATTTAACTTCTCTACAAGGGTTTCACGCTTCGTAAGTTGCCACCCTACCCACTCAGACATACCCCAGCATCAACCCATTGAGCGATGCACAAACCTTCATAAAACTTATTACATATAGATAGATATTAAAAATTATGAATTATGCAATTAAAACCAATTAATCAGCAAGTAGTCGCCATAATGGGCGCTTCCAGCGGTATCGGCAGGTTGTCAGCGTTTAAATTCGCACAAAAAGGTGCGAAAGTTATGGTTTCTGCCCGTAGCGAAGCAGGTTTAAAATCTTTAGTAGAAGAAATTCATCTTTTTGGTGGGGAAGCAGAGTATATTGTTGCCGATGTTAGCGACCTCCAGCAGGTAAAAGCCCTAGTTGAGAAAACTGTAGCCCGATACGGACGACTCGATACTTGGGTCAATGCCGCTGCAACAGGTGTCATCGCACCCTTCGACCAAATTACCCCAGAGGAATTTAAGCGTGTTGTCGATGTCACCTTGATGGGGCAAGTATACGGTGTCATGGCAGCGTTACCTTATCTCAAACAACAGGGAGGAGGGGCAATTATCTGCGTTTCCTCAATGGAAGGTAGACGAAGTTTGCCATTGCAAAGTCCTTACTCTACAGCAAAGCATGGTTTAGAAGGATTTTTGGAAGGTTTGCGGGTCGAGTTGCAGCATGAGAAACTACCAATCAGCGTGACTTCGATTTTGCCATCGGTTATTAACACTCCTTATTACAACAAAATCCGCACCAAATTAGGAGTAAAACCCACAGGAATCCCCCCATATTATCAACCCCATGTAGTTGCTGATGCGATTCTTTATACAGCCGAACATCCAACCCGTGATTTGATTGCTGGTGATGTAGGCAGGATATTAGATGTGTTGCAGCGTGCTTCACCCGAATTAGTCGATGCGATATTATTGCTGACAGCTTTTGTCGGGCAACGTACTAATGACCCTAAATCTGAAGATAGTCCCGATAATTTGTTTGAACCTATTGAAGGTTACGACAAAATCGAAGGTGACTTTGGCAACTTAGTAATACCAAGCTTTCTCGACAATTTTGATACGAATCCACCGCTGAAATGGGGTGCTATAGCTGCGGGTGCTATAGGTGTTGCAGCATTCTTTGGTTTGCTACCTAAAAATGACGTTTAGCCTTACTTGTTTCTACTTCTAACTTTACAGTTGACGAAATAGTTCATCCAAAACTATAGCGCTATAGTTTCCGCACCCATTTTTATAAACTATAATTTTACAGTTGATGGAATATTGATGTAAAACCATAGTGCTATAGTTTCCCCACCGATTTTTATGACCCATAACTTTATAATTGATTAACTTTAACGATTTTGTCATCAATATCGACCTGTGCTAATCCAAATTGTTCAATTACCCAAACATTAGTCGTCAAATGTAAAGTGACTTCCGCAACTCGATATTGACTTGCTTCTTGTGCTAAAACCGCTGGTAACAATAACTGGTCTGCCAAATGTTCGTCGATAGGTGCTGAGGTTTGATTAAACTTAAGAAATTCCTCGCAGGCAATTTCGGCAACTTTTTCAGAGCTTAATCCCAAACGTCCTAATGCACCAAATCCAGCTAAACTGTTCTCATATACGGCCGTCAAAAAGAAACCCGCACCTGGGGCAATTCCTTTTGTTCGTAGTGGAATAATATTAGTTTTGATATCTTCAGCATGTAATAAATTTACAGCCCGATTCACCATTCGTTGGGGAATATTTGCAGGTAGTTCGGTAACTACAGCTATACCCTCAACTTTCTGTAAATCACCACGTTCAATAATGTTGATTCCACGTAATTTTTGAGTACTACCTTTTACCCGTAATTCAACTTCACCACCACCTTGAGGATACCATCCCCAAGCGTTAAGTTTAATTTCGGCATTAACACCCATACGCTGCAACATGGGTAAATATACTTGCTCGATATAAGCGATCGCAGGACTATAACTAACGTGAGTACCCCCTTCAATATCACCTGCGAGTCATTATTCGCTAATGCCAAAGGCAAAAGAATTGTTTGCAGCACCAATGCAACAGAACCCGCAGAACCACCAAGACTTGCTTCGGTAACATCAAAAATATAATTTCCCGATTGTACAGCAGTTTGAGGAGCAAATTGTAGCATCGTCGAACCCAAAACATCACCCTGCAAATCTGCGTTACAAATTTTAGCTGCTGCCCTAACTGCGGTGAGATGCTGTGCTGCCAAACCAGGTTTTTTGCGTTTAGCGCGGATATTATTGATAGTAATGGGTTTACCTGTAATAGCAGCAATACTCAGCGATGTGCGAAGAATTTGCCCACCACCTTCACCGTATGAACCGTCAATGTGAATCATATGTATTGGCTTTGCAATGCTTTGACGAAATAAAGAAATTATGTATTATCGTAGTACAGGATAGTAATCAAAAGTCCACCATATTATTTTATGACCGTAGGGGCGGGGTCTCCCCGCCCTTTCTTACAGTTTTATTACTATTTTCTTACTGATGGAAGATATAAATTTTTAATAACAAAATGCTGCCGACAAATCAAAGAAGGTTCCGTCTCATTGCGATGCCCTTAGCATGAAGTCGGATACGATAAACACTAAAAAACCCTAATAAGGTTATTAACTTGATGCAGTTGTAGGAACTAGTGATACTGAAAATCATAATTATAACAGTTCGCAAAAAATATCTTCCCCATTACCCAAAAATTGGGAGCAGCGATTTTACCATATCAAGTTATAATTGCAAATTTTTCTTACGAGCAAACATATAACCACCCATCACACACAAACCAAAAACCACATGTGGTTCTGGAACCTTACGACGTGCAGAAGTTATCTTACCATAAATTGCCGCTGTGGTCGTTGCCCCTTCATTGACACGAAATTCTTTAGCACTGGTTTTACCTGCATCTTGGCTAAAACCTGTTAATTCCAAAGTATACTCATTACCATTATAGGTAAAGCTGCGATCGCTTTCGGCTGGACTAGGGAAGACAAAATCTGCATTATCTTCAGGATTAGGCGAAGTATTAGGTGTATTTACTAAGTTAAAGTTATACTCAAAAAGTTCATCAATTTGGCTTGGGCTTTGGAACGATACACGTAAATTTAAAGGTACTTTCTCAACATTCGTATATAAAGGAACTGTGCCGTTAAAATATGTCAAATCTCCGATTTTAAATAAAGAGTCGAAATTAGTATTAAAAGAAGTGCCCTGAAATGTCAGACGATTTGCTGGTGTACCAAAGTTGACATTATTTGGAAGTGGCAATCCCCAAGTAAATCTGTTCGTACCAACCCCTGAATATACTGGGTCAATGTTGAAAGTTCCGGGGTCGGGTTTTCCCCAAGTTCCCCTGGAATTACCCGCAAAAGTTAGAGCTTGGACTTGTCCGGAGAAACCAACTGCAACAGCAGAAAATGTCAAGATGGAAAGTGCAATAGCAAAAGCTGGATTTAGTTTCATTGTTCTGGAACTCCACGCCCGTACAAGAGTTTTTCTAATAAATTAGGTAACTTCTTTACATTAGTAAATTTACTGAATTATTGCCAATAATTTCAGATATTTTTCACAAAGTCTTCATATTGACTTGGCTTTGCTTTATCAAATAAATAATTTTATATGTCCTTTGAGTAACACCAAGATATTTAACAATATGCGACATCTTAACTGAAGACTCGCTCTGTATATGCACTCAATACTATCGATGATTATATACCCAAAGCCAGCAAAGCACCCTTGATTGCTTCGATATCAAGTCAAAGATAATGTTCTTAACTTGATAATGTAACTATTATAACAAGCAGTCGATACTATTGGGTTCAAAAACAACTTACTGCGAGAGATTATCAATCTAGAGATTAAGTAATTATGCGGTTAAATATTTGAAATTATAAAATTTTTAGCATTCTAAGTAGTGGGACACAATTAATTACAAAAAATATGAGATGAAATCCTTAGCTGGTAAAGAATCTATATTGTAAGTATTGTAATTAATTCTGTCTGGTTACTTATGAGTAACGGTTTTAGCCAAAATAGAGCATAGTCACCACAAGGAGTATCTTCCCACCTTGAAATCACCACATCCCCACTTTCGCTAAAACCGTAATTATTGCACTCGACTAAGGTGCGAGGGCATTACCCCGAATCAAGCTACCAATTGTCTTGGCAGTAATCTTAAGCTGAGTAAAGGGATTAGCAGGTACAACGGTCTTATACAAATAGCTGTCAAAAGTCAACTTTTGTACATCAAGGTCGCTACACATCTCCACAAACGCTTCGCGGGTTGCGTCAGTACGGTAGAACACACTTTGCAAAATATCAAGCACTTTGTAGGTTAAACCATACTTCTTATCCCAGCGCTTCAAGTAAACCTTGAGGTCTCTTTCAGTGGGAATACTTGCACCACCATTCGACATTTCGACAATGGTTTCGGCACACATCCGTCCAGACTTGGCAGCAAAGTAAATACCTTCACCCGACGACTTAGTAACATAACCAGCAGCATCACCAACCAAAGCAATCCGACCAACAACTCGACGAGGACGGGGGTGTTCGGGGATAGGGTGCGCTTCGACTTTGATGATTTTACCACCCTCAAGTTTATGAGCTGCACGGGCGCGAATACCAGCTTGCAATTGTTTGATGCTGGCTTTGTTGACATGCATCGTGCCAGTACCAACAGCTACGTGGTCGTATTTAGGGAATACCCAAGCGTAGAAGTCGGTCGAAACGTCGTTACCCACGTACATTTCTGCCAAATCGTTGTAGTATGCCATTTTTTCATCGGGGATGCGGATTCGCTCTTGGAATGCGATCGCATAATTGTAATCCCCGGCATCCATTTCTTTAGCGATGCGGGAATTGGCACCATCTGCCCCAATAATCAAATCTACCTTCAGGGTCTTGGCAATACCTTGCGCTCCACCCTCGGTATGGTCTACATAATGAATGGTATAAGGGTCTGTATTATTAGTCGGTATATCTAGTTTATGAACAGTCGCATTGATTAAATTTGCGCCCAACGAAGCCGCGCGATCGCGTAAGAAACCATCTAGTACTTCACGACGGCACATGCCAATATATTCATCTTCTTTGATCAAATTGATATCGACCTCGCGGTTCGAGGGAGATATCATCTTCATTTTCCGAACTTGACGGTCGATAATGTATGGTGGTAGCTCAAATTCGCTAACCATACACAAAGGAATCGCACCACCGCAAGGCTTGGCGTTGTCCAGCTTGCGCTCGAATAAATAGGTTTCAATTCCAGCTTTTGCCAAGATTTCGGCGGCAGATGAACCAGCTGGACCTGAGCCAACAACAGCTACCCGTAGTGTCAAAGGTCTTTCTCCCATTTTTTATATATTACCCAAAGCATCGTATCACGGACTTTTGACCGATTTTCCTTTGGTGCTAAGGTATTTATAGAAATGCAATATTCGTTAACATTTCGACATTCTTTTTCCGATTAGCTAATGGTTCATGCCATTAATTTTGTCCTCCTCGTGAGGAGCAGATCCCCGACAACTCCTGCGAAGTCGGGGATCTGATAGCCCCTCTAAAATTATCTGAAAATCTTTATCATTAACATCGAAAAATATTTGTTAATATTTATGTTTTAACTAGCCCAATTCGTGCTATAGCAATTACCGATTATCCAAAATATCTTTCAGCATACAAACCTATACCGCACTGCCCAGAGTATGTATAATACACAGTAACCCTATCAACGAGCCGTAGTTTAATTTAGAGGTGTTTAGTACAGTGGGCATAATAGTTGAAAGCGTATTCAAAAATTTTGGCAGTTTTAAAGCACTCGATAACGTCAGTTTAGAAATCAAAAGCGGCTCGTTGGTGGCATTGCTAGGGCCTTCGGGTTCGGGTAAATCGACTTTGCTGCGGTTAATTGCGGGGTTGGAGTCTCCCGATAGTGGCAGAATATTGTTAACAGGTAAAGATGCCACGCATCAAAGCGTCCAAGAGCGAAACATCGGATTTGTCTTTCAACACTATGCTCTGTTTAAGCATATGACAGTTCGGGAAAATATTGCCTTCGGATTAGAGATTCGCAAAACCGTCAAGAAGAAAATCAAAGCTAGGGTGGACGAATTGCTTGAATTAGTGCAATTAAGCGGATTTGGAGATAGATATCCATCTCAACTATCGGGAGGTCAGCGACAGCGGGTGGCATTAGCAAGGGCACTGGCAGTTGAGCCAAATGTTTTACTATTGGATGAACCTTTTGGGGCGCTTGATGCTAAAGTTCGTAAAGATTTACGCGCTTGGTTGCGACGATTGCATGACGAAGTGCATGTGACTACAGTTTTCGTGACTCACGACCAAGAAGAAGCGATGGAAGTTTCCGACGAAGTTGTAGTGATGAATAAAGGATCTGTCGAACAAGTGGGTTCGCCAGCGCAGATTTACGACCATCCCGCGTCTGCCTTTGTGATGAGTTTTATTGGTCCGGTGAACGTGTTGCCGAGTTCATCGAGGATATTCCAGGGTAACGGGTTCGATTCGGCACAGTCAGAAATGTTTTTGCGTCCGCAAGATGTCGTGATAGAGACTGTTCCCAATGGTTCGACCGTTCCCGCACGGGTGAGTCGGTTGATACATTTAGGTTGGGAAATTCAAGTCGAATTGACATTAGATGACGGGCAAGTAGTAAACGCAAATTTATCACGCGATCGCTTTGATGAATTGCACTTAGAACCGCAGCAAAGGGTCTATGTAAAACCTAAAGATGCAAAGTCGTTTCCGCTTTATTACTCGATCTAAACGAATTAGCGGTTAGCTATTAGCTAACTGCTAATATAGGACTCCTATTTGATTTATGAAAAAACAAGCTGGCTAGAAGCTTGCTATATATAGGTTTCTTTCTCGATATACTTAGCAAGATTCAAGTAGGATTCCTATAGCTAACAGCTAACAGCTAATGCCTAAAT
>JANNFJ010000976.1:0-6374 GCA_031379725.1 Calothrix sp. OTE_75_metabat_31 | reverse complement strand
CGCCAAGAATATCGCCAAGGTAATTTCAACCCTGGGATAGATGCCGAAGATGTACATTTTGCTGTTGAGAAGCGACTTACAGATATTGTTGGCGATGTGGGAAAGAAATTGCATACAGCGCGATCGCGTAATGACCAAGTTGGTACTGATACCCGATTGTACCTGCGCGACCAAATCCAGCAAATTCGCAGCAAAATCCGCGAATTTCAACAAGTTTTACTCGATATTGCCGAAAAACATGTCGAAACCCTCATTCCTGGCTATACTCACCTCCAACGCGCTCAACCCGTCAGTTTAGCGCATCACCTCCTCGCTTATTACCAGATGACGCAACGCGACTGGGAGCGGTTGGGCGATGTTTCTCGGCGTGTTAATATTTCCCCATTGGGATGCGGTGCTTTGGCAGGAACAACTTTCCCTATTGACCGCCACTATACTGCTAAATTATTAGATTTTGATGCCGTTTACGGCAATAGTCTCGATGGTGTCAGCGACAGAGACTTTGCAATCGAATTTACCTCGGCAGCTAGCTTGATTATGGTTCATTTGAGCCGCCTTTCGGAAGAGGTGATTTTCTGGGCTAGCGAAGAATTTCGCTTTGTCATCCTCAAAGATAGCTGTGCGACAGGTTCGAGTATTATGCCCCAAAAGAAAAACCCAGATGTACCTGAACTAGTGCGGGGCAAAACTGGTCGTGTTTTCGGTCATCTCCAAGCGTTGTTGGTGATGATGAAGGGGTTACCCTTGGCATATAACAAGGACTTACAAGAAGATAAAGAAGCTTTGTTTGACAGCGTTAACACCGTTAAAGCTTGTTTGCAAGCCATGACAATTTTACTACGTGAAGGCTTAGAATTTCGGACTCAGCGCTTGGCAGAAGCCGTTTGCGAGGACTTTTCTAACGCTACTGATGTAGCAGATTATTTGGCTGCGAAAGGTGTTCCATTCCGAGAAGCTTACAATCTCGTTGGTAAAGTTGTGAGAACTAGTATTGCTGCTGGTAAACTTCTCAAAGATTTGACCTTAGAAGAGTGGAAACAATTACATCCGGCGTTTGAAGTCGATATTTACGAAGCGATTTCACCGACTCAAGTCGTTGCTGCACGTAACAGTTACGGGGGTACTGGCTTTGCCCAAATTCGCCAAGCTTTAACTGCTGCTCGTTCTCAGATGACAAAATAAACGCTATAGGCGCGGAATAATGTTTTTAACCGCCAAGCTAAACAATAACCCCGGTTAATTTAAAAAACTAGGCTTCTAGATCCCCGACTTCTTAAAGAAGTCGGGGATCTGGGCCTCTCGACTTATCACAATTAAAAAAATGGACTAGTAGTTCCTTAAATATTCTTTAACCAAGTTGTATTAGATTGGCAGTTAATTGCTATCAAGTTCATTAGAACGCGACTAGGGGCGCACAAGATGTACGCCCCGATTCATTAGACACCATGAATGAGCAAAATATTGAGCAAGAGTATTTACTCAGCAGCACCCATATCTGCTGCTGCGCCCTCGTCCTCTTCACTCTTCGTCGTGCGTTGTTGGAATCGGTTCCTTTGCATTCGTCCTGTAGTAGTCCGTTTACGAAACTTTCGGGCGTAAGCCTGGTTTCGTAGCGCCTTTTCTTTTTTGGGGTTACGGCGCTTTGCCATATTCACCTCTATTAAATAAACAACAAGAAAGTCACTTCTAGACAATATATCAGGCAATAATCAATTCCAATGCCGCTGACACATTTTTATTCTAGTTTGACCTTAATTATATCTTAAACAGCAACACATAATACCTTATTCGCAGCGGTTGTGTCAATGAAAACACAAAATAATCATTTTTTGCCAGCAGTTGCAAAATGGAAAATCGATTAATAATCGATAATATTTACATAATTATGTAAAACAATTGCGGCAATTTTTCTTACAATTGTATCTAATTCTCATACATGTGTATGCATATACAAGATTAAAATTTTTATTTGGGTGGTGATATTGATTTGTTTTATGACAATCGTTAGAATAAACCCCGTAACCACAAGTCTTATCGTATAATACGAAACTTCATATTTTAGTAGTTGAGTAGATAATACTATCTAGTGGCGAAAAATCCTGACTAAAAACCCCGCGAGTGAAGATTGAATATTCTTGCTTTATCTGTAGTAGCAATCCAGTCCACACGTAACTTATGGCGTTTTGGACAAGCAGTACTCGGTGTCATATTCCGACATCCAGTTCCTGGTACGAGTATAATTCCGATTTTACCCGATGGTCGAATTGTTTTAATTCGACGGCGCGATAACGGTCGCTGGGCATTACCTGGCGGTATTGTTGATTGGGGAGAAGATATACCTAAAACGATTCGACGCGAACTCAAGGAGGAAACTGGGCTGGACTTAGTACAAATCCGTCGCTTGGTTGGGGTTTATTCTGCACCAGATCGAGATCCAAGAATCCACTCGATTTGTGTCGTAGTGGAAGCTGATGTTGAGGGGGATATGGAAGTCCAGGATACATTAGAAGTTATGGAAATTCAGGCATTTTCCCCAGATTCCTTACCATCCGAACCAATGTCCCACGACCACGAAAAGCAATTACAAGACTACTTAAGAGGCTTGACAACACTGGCATAATAGTTATTCTATTATTTGTCAGCAGTGAAATTGTTAGGTATTAAGCTTTGGTTATTAATGGGGAATGTACCATCGAGAAATGCACAAACTGACTGTTTACTGCTGATTAATATCTAAATTAATATATAAGTTATTGCTAATTAAAATGGAAACTTTATTTCGCAATTCCCGGAGAAAACTTACTCAAGGGTTATTATTTTGGCGTGAAGTAGGTGCAGGACTGCCGATAATTTTCCTACACGGTACTTGGAACGAGGGGAGTCAATGGGTTTCGACGATGGAATTACTATCGCGTGAATTTCATTGTTTGACACCAGATTTACTCGGTTTTGGAGAGTCAGAAATTCCCGATATTCACTATTCGATTGATTTACAAGTCGAATGTTTGGCTGAATTTATCGATACATTGAGATTAGAAAAAGTATATCTAGTTGGGCATTCGCTAGGTGGGTGGATTGCTGCGAGTTATGCTTTAAAGTATCCTGAAAGGTCTGTTGGTGTAGTTTTGCTAGCACCTGAAGGTGTAACGATAGAAGGAACCGACAAGCGTTTGAAGCAAATGCAAGCGATTTTGCAACGTTCAGAATTAATGTTTGCTATATTACGGTTTCTGCGTCCGATTGCGAAAGTATTTGGTTGGGAAATTAAGGTTGATGAAGAATGGAAGCAGCGTTTAATAATGGAACAGTACCCCACCGCTTGCGAGTTATTATTTGAACGTCAAATTCCCGAAATTCATGCCGAATTATTGGAAACTCGTTTGAGTGTGATGACATCTCCGGTTTTAATTTTACAAGGTGGGAAAGATACGCAGTTTGCATCGGCAACGAGTCAAGCATATGCACAATTAGCACCTGGTGCTAATTTGAAAATCATTCCTCATGGAGACAATGATTTAACTGGGTCATGTACTGGGGAAGTTGCCGAAGAAATTCGTGATTTTATTAAAAGCGCAAAAGGTGGTCGAGTCGTTTTTAGCTAGTAATTTTTCACCTGCATTTTTGCCATTCCCCAAAAAATCAAATTTGCTTCTATATGAATACGCTCGGCGATTTCTGGAAACTGCGATCGCAAATATTTTATTATTAGAGTGCGATCGCCTCCCGTTATCGCTACCCTCCCATCGGGAAAATCCTGCCACCAAGCTTGTAGAAAGTCTTTAATTCCAGCCAATAACGTATAAATTACCCCGCTTTGCATCGCTTATGGGGTATTCATCTCTAAACGTGGGGGTAATTTTTCGGGTAGTTTCACATTGGGTAACTGTCCGCTTCGGGTTGTTAAAGTTGCTAATTGCAAACCCAATCCTGGTAAAATTGCGCCACCTATGAAATTTTCGTTATTATCGGCACCACTAAAAGTAAGTGCGGTTCCCGCATCGATTACCATAACTGGAAATCCGAAAAAGCTACCTGCACCTAGTAAAGCTAAAGCTCGATCGATGCCAAAAGTGGGATACATCGTTTTTATTGGTACATTGTCCAAAGTAATTATTTGTACATCTGGGTAACTTTGCCAAATTTGGGTTTGTGCGGGGACAACGGATGCTAGAACAATTGGTATCGGGAAATGGGATGATGCAAGTAAAATCTCTATCTCTTTTTCGTTATAGCCTATTCCCCATTGTCCACTCCCTCGATATTCGGCTAGCTGCTGGACGACATTCGCACCAACGTAATTACTATCCCAGGTATGCATGAGGGTTTCACCTGTAAATAATCCCCAGTGCAACCGGGAATTGCCGATTGTTAAAGCTAGCCAAGTTTTGGACATTTTAAGTCGGTTCGTGAGCTTTGAAAAATTATCGTATAAATAAATACTTGATATTCAAATTAAGTTTTAAAAGTGGCGACTTGTAATGCCTCAACGGTAATATTTACAACCAAGTATCTACTGAGTAAGACAAGAATAATTAGGAGCGGAAATTAAAGTTCAAAAATCTCAAGAAGGTTCTCGAATTGTTGTTTTAGGAACTTCAAATTAAAAACTGATGGATGAACTAAAAATCGGATGATTAAGATAAGGGTGGGGGAACCCCACCCCTACAATTAATATAAAAATGATAAGATTCTAAGCTAATTCTTTTAAAATTGCTTCGATTTGAGGCTTTAATTTGGGTAGTTCGCGCTCAAATACTAGCCAAACTACATCGGCAGCATCCAGTTTTGGCATATTTATAATTTTGTAGTGCGTAGGCAAAGCCAGCCCGCAGGGCTTGCATCTTGCTCGCGTACTATTCATCTTATCTTACCTTTATTGTATTCATCCAAAAATGCTGTAAAGCCATACCATCACATTGTTAAAATTATATTACTAGTAATAAATCTCATAAAACCAATGAAATTAAAAGTTATCTTAGAACCAAGCGATGAAGGTGGTTACACAATTTATGTTCCTTCGCTACCTGGCTGCATCAGCGAAGCTGATGATCTCGATGGTGCATTGGCAAATATTCAGGAAGCTATAGAGCTTTATCTTGAGACACTAGATGATTTTCTAGAATTACTGTAAATTCTAGCTGTTTTATTTGCAACAGGTCAAACACATCATATTATTCCCCCTACTCCCTACTCACCACTCCCTTCAGTTTTCTTTAACTCATCCATAGTTTTTTTAATAATTATTTACATTTAACTCATGTCACAATATAACCAGAGGTAATAAATACTTATTTAAATATTGGAGGCTAGTTATGGTAGCGCTCATTGAGAAAACCCAGAAACGGCTGACTATACAAGTCAAAGACATAGCTACCGATACGACGACGATTCGCTCTTTGGATTGGGATCGAGACAGGTTTGATATCGAGTTTGGTTTACAAAACGGTACTACATACAACTCATTTATTATTCGCGGCGAAAAAACTGCACTAATTGATACTTCGCACGAGAAATTCCGAGAACTTTACCTCGATACGCTCAAAGGCTTAGTTGACATCAGCAAAGTTGATTATTTAATCATCAGTCACACCGAACCCGACCACAGCGGTTTAGTAAAAGATATCCTCAAACTTGCCCCAGATATTACGGTGGTTGGTTCTAAAGTTGCGATTCAATTTTTAGAAAATTTCGTTCATATTCCCTTCAAACGGCTAATTGTCAAAAACGCCGATAAATTAGACTTGGGCAACGGGCACGAACTCGAATTTGTCATCGCACCCAACCTACACTGGCCCGATACAATTTTTACCTTCGACCATCACACCAAAACCTTATATACCTGTGATGCCTTTGGGATGCATTACTGTACTGAAGCCACATTTGACGAAGACCTCGAAGCAATTTCCCCTGACTATCACTATTACTACGAATGTTTGATGGGGCCTAATGCCCGGTCGGTACTGTCAGCATTGAAGCGGATGGGTGAACTCGAAAAAATCGATATGATAGCCACGGGACACGGCCCGCTGTTACATCATAACGTTGATGAATTGGTGGCACGTTACCGCAATTGGAGTCAAACCCAAACAAAGGCAGAAACTACCGTCGGCATATTCTATATATCCGAGTATGGCGCAAGCGATCGCATTGCTCAAGGTATTGCCAACGGTATCACCAAAACTGGTGTAGCTGCGGAAATGGTGGATTTAGGCAGCGCTACCGATTTACAGGAATTGCGCGAACTTGTTAGCCGCGTTGCTGGTATTGTTGTCGGAATGCCTCCTGCTTCGGGTGATGCCAATATTCAAGCTGCGTTGGGGACAATTTTGGGTTCAGCTAACAGCAAACAAACTATTGGTGGCCAGCAACTCGTA
>JANNFJ010000253.1:0-7870 GCA_031379725.1 Calothrix sp. OTE_75_metabat_31 | reverse complement strand
ACTTCGATTTCCGACTTCAAAAAAATGGGCTTTACTCCCGAAGCTTTGGTAAATTATATGACCTTACTTGGTTGGTCGCCTGTAGATTCGACCCAAGAAATTTTCACCCTAGCAGAAGCCGCGCCACAATTCAGCTTTGAACGGGTCAACAACGCCGGGGCGAAGTTTGACTGGGCGAAGTTGGATTGGATGAATAGCCAGTATATTCACGCAATGCCTGTGGATAAATTGACTGACGCTTTGGTTGCCTGTTGGGAAGAAGCGGGATATCAATTTACAGGGGGACGCGATTCGCATAGCGATCCCTTCAGGAATCGCGCTTGGTTGGAAAGATTAGCGGCTGTGCTAGGCCCAAGTTTAACTCGTTTTCCCGATGCAGTAGGCATGAGCAAGGTATTCTTTACCGACACTGTAGAATATAACGATGATGCCACAGCCAAACTCCAGCAAGAAGCTTCCATAACTGCCCTCAAAGCTGTAGTCGCAGCATTGCCAGATGGGGAATTGGCAGAAGATACGGCACAAGAAATTATCAAACAGGTGGTCAAGGGAGAAAACCTCAAGAAAGGTGTGGTGATGCAGGGTTTGCGGGCTGCATTGACTGGGGAGATACACGGGCCCGACTTGATTCAATCGTGGATATTGCTGCATCAAATTGGTTTGGATAAACAAAGATTGACAAATGCCATAAATCCAGCTTAAGGCTTAGTGTAAGGGAGCATCTCATTTTCACATGGGATTGAGATGCTACCCTAAGCCTTTAGGGGCATACTAAGTCCCAAGGACTACGTGAACGATAAAAAGTAGTCGGCGCGGTAAACTGGTAAAATTGACTGATTTAGATATTGAGCTATGGGATCTAATTAAACTGTAGTAATACGGTTTAAAAGTGAACCAGACCACCCATAACAGGGTAAACGTTATTAGAGTCATGATACCTTGGAGTTCGCTAGCTCCAAGCTCTATCACTAAAGTTTAAACATTCAAAAAAGGGAAGTGATTTTAGTCTAACAAGCTCTGATAACAAGGTTAAAGCAAACATTACTTAGTAATAAGGACTAGTCAAACCGACTAACAAATAAACCATGTCAAACTATGTTTTTCTAATCGATGCTAACAAAACTCGGATGAACCCAATTCATCCGAGTCAAGCAAGAAAATTACTTGATAGCAATAAAGCCGCAGTTTTTAGACGATACCCTTTCACATTAATAATGAATAGGGTTGTTGAAAATATTGTCATATACTCACTTACACTTAAAATTGACCCCGGTTCAAAAACCACTGGAATAGCTTTAGTTAATAACCAGAATGAAGTTATTTTCGGGATGGATTTACATCACCGAGGGCAGACTATTAAAGCTAACCTTGAGACACGTAAAGGTGTGCGTAAAGGGAGACGTGCAAGACATACACGCTATCGAAGCGCTAGATTTTTAAACCGTACTCGTCGTGTTAAAGGATGGTTAGCCCCTAGCTTAAAGCATCGTGTTTTAACTACTAACACTTGGGTTAAGAAATTAATTAAGTTTGCCCCAATAACCGCCATTGTTCAAGAGCTAGTGAGATTTGATTTACAGCAGCATGAGAACCCAGAGATATCAGGGATTGAGTACCAACAAGGTGAGTTACAGGGATATGAAGTACGTGAATATTTATTAGAGAAATGGGATAGAAAATGTTCGTATTGCGATGCGAAAGATACCCCATTACAGATAGAGCATATTCAACCAAAAGCTAAGGGAGGTAGTAACAGAATATCTAATTTATGCTTGGCTTGTGAGAAATGTAATCTCAAAAAAGGCACACAGAATATTGAGAAGTTTTTAGCTAAAAAGCCAGAAGTTTTGAAGAGAATTAAAGCACAATCAAAAGCACCATTAAAAGATGCTGCTGCTGTAAATTCAACACGCTGGGCTTTGTTTAATAGTCTAAAAGAAACTGGTTTACCTGTTGCTACTGGGTCAGGTGGTCAAACAAAGTTTAATCGTACTAAACTGGGTCTGCCAAAAGAGCATTGGATCGACGCTGCATGTGTAGGGGTTATTGATACTTTGAAAATCTTGATAAGTAAGGTATTAGAAGTAAAGGCTACAGGCATTGGAACCCGTAGGCTATGCCGCATAAATAAGTTTGGGTTCCCATGCTCAAAACCACGTCAAAACTATGGGCACGCTTGGCAGACAGGGGATATTGCCGCCAGAAAGGGTGTAATAGGTCGCGTAGTAGTTCAATCCGCTACTCGTCTTGAAATACGCATTGATGCTAAACGAATAGGTGGCAAATTGAATGACTTTAAGTTATTGCATTCCAAGGATTCTTATTCCTACACTTAACTACTAAATACTCCAAAATTACGAGATTAGATACTATGGCTGATTTTTTATTAGAAGTTGGTACAGAAGAACTACCCGCAGGTTTTGTTAGCGGTGCGATCGCACAGTGGCAGCAACGCATCCCCAAGACCCTCGAAGAAAATAGTCTGGCAAGCAATGCAGTCAAGATTTACGGAACTCCACGACGGTTAGCGGTACTAATTACAGGTTTACCAACACAGCAACCCGACAAAGAAGAGGAAATCAAAGGGCCTCCTGCAAAAGCTGCATTTAAGGAAGATGGGACACCTACACCCGCAGGGGAGGGGTTTGCGAAGAAGCAAGGTGTAGAAGTATCCTCGTTTGAAGTGCGTCCCACTGACAAAGGCGATTTTATTTTTGTCAAAAAAGTTACACCCGGTCGCTCAGTTGCAGAGATACTCATTGAACTTGTACCCCAATGGATTTTTAGCTTAGAAGGTAAGCGGTTAATGCGGTGGGGTGATGGAGATACAAGGTTTTCGCGTCCGATTCGCTGGTTGGTGACGCTGTTAGATGATGCATTGTTGCCCCTGGAGTTGGATAATGGTTCGGAGATGGTAAAAAGCGATCGCACTTCCCGGTGTCATCGAGTATTACATCCCGAAGATGTGACTATTGCCCATGCTGCCGATTATGTGGAAACGCTACGGTCGGGGTATGTTGTTGTTGATGCTGATGAACGTACTCATACTATTAAAGAGCAAGTTTATGCTGCGGCGAAAAGTATGAACGGAACCACGGAAATGTATCCAGATTTGTTGGCAGAAGTTGTAAATTTGGTGGAATATCCGAGTGTTGTTGTTGGTAAGTTTGAATCGGAGTTTTTAGAGTTGCCGACCGAAGTAATTACAACGGTGATGGTAACGCACCAGCGTTATTTTCCCATCTTTAAAGGTGAAAATAGCCAGGAATTATTACCCAACTTTATTACTGTTTCTAACGGCAACCCTGAAAAAGCGGATATTATTGCCGTTGGGAATGCGAAGGTAGTGCGGGCAAGGTTAGCTGATGGACGGTATTTCTACGATAAAGATTTAGAAAAACCGTTAGAAAGCTTTTTACCAAACCTGGAAACAGTGACTTTCCAAGAAGATTTAGGTTCGGTGCGACGTAAGGTAGATAGGGTTTGCCGGATTGCGGGAGAAATATCGACGCAGTTACAGTTACCCGAAAATGACCGTAAAAATATTCAACGTGCTGCATTACTTTGTAAAGCCGATTTAGTTACCAATATGGTGTATGAATTTCCCGAATTACAGGGTGTAATGGGGGAAAAGTATGCCGCGAAAACTGGAGAAGCCCAAGCAGTAGCAAAAGCAATATTCGAGCATTATTTACCTCGAAATGCCGATGATATTTTACCCCAAACTTTAACAGGTCAAGTAGTTGGTTTAGCTGACCGTCTCGATACATTAGTCAGCATATTCGGCTTGGGAATGATACCTACAGGTTCCTCCGACCCCTTTGCATTACGACGTGCCGCAAATGCAATTGTCAATATTACTTGGACGGGAAATCTTCAAATAAATTTACAGCAATTACTCGAACAAGTTGCCAACAACTTTGCAGCCGAATATAACAAAGATGCCAACCAATTAATCCCCATTCTCAAAGACTTTTTCTTACAGCGTGTCCGGACATTATTGCAGGAAGAAAAAATCGATTACGACTTGGTAAATGCCGTATTGGGAGAAAACGACCGAGAGTATACCGAAAGAGCATTACAGGACTTATTGGATGCACGCGATCGCGCTTTGTTCCTCCAACAAATCCGCAATAATGGCTCATTATCACAAATATACGAAACTGTCAACCGTTCCACCAATCTTGCAGCAAAAGGTGATTTAGATACACAACAATTAAACCCAATTCCCCTAATCCAGGAAGACCTATTCCAAAAACCATCCGAATCAGCATTCTACAACGCCCTCGTAAATTTACTGCCGCAAACCCAAGCAGCACAACAGTCACGGGACTACCAACTGCTTGTATCAGCGTTACAACAAATAGCACCGACAGTTAGTAACTTTTTTGACGGACCCGAAAGCGTTTTAGTCATGGATTCCAACCCCGAAATCAAGCGCAATCGCCTGTCTTTACTGGGTTTGCTACGAAACCATACCCGCGTTCTAGCCGACTTTGGCTGTATCATCAAAAATTAGGCACGAATGTAAAAAAAAGCCGTGCGGATGTAACAAATAAACGCTACTATAAGGAAGCTTAACCAGGGAAAGTGCCACAGTCTATGTCCAAAGCTCATGTAATTGGATTGGGAAAGTCCGGTGTTGCTGCGGCGAGATTGTTGAAAAGAGAAGGTTGGGAGGTAGAACTTGGTGACAAAAATACCTCCCCTGACCTCCTCAAACAACAAAAAGAACTTGCCAGCGAACAAATTACTGTCAAACTGGGTTATACCCTGGAACTCGAAGGTTCGGATTTACCTAAATTAATTGTTGTTAGTCCCGGTGTGCCTTGGGATGCCCCCCTGCTAATCAAAGCACGCGAATTGGGCATCGAAACTATCGGCGAAATGGAACTCGCATGGCGGTATCTAAATAATGTGCCCTGGATTGGTATAACTGGTACCAATGGCAAAACTACCACCACTGCATTAACTGGTGCAATTTTTCAGGCTGCCGGCTTAAATGCGCCTGCTTGCGGTAACATTGGCTATGCTGCCACTGAAGTTGCCCTTATACCCGAACTACCCGATTGGGTAATTGGTGAAATTAGTAGCTACCAAATCGAATCTTCTTCAACCCTAGCACCACGTATCGGTATTTGGACAACTTTTACACCCGACCATTTAGCACGTCACAAAACCCTTGAAAATTACTATAAGATTAAGGCGCAATTATTGAATCGTTCGGAATTGCAAATTATCAATGGTGACGATGCATACTTACGTAAATTTGGAGCGAGTCAATATAGTAATGCATACTGGACTAGCGTTAACGGCAATTCAGGACTGATTAGTGAGAAAGGTTTTTATATTGATAATGGTTGGGTTGTAGAGAAAATTACCCCTAAATCAGTACCATTGCGGATTGTACAAACATCGTCGTTGCGGATGGTAGGAACTCACAACCAGCAAAACTTGCTGATGTCCGTCGCAGCAGCACGCTTGGCAGGAATTGAACCGGACGCGATCGCCCGTGGAGTCAGCGAGTTTCCTGGTGTTGCCCACCGTTTAGAACATATCTGCACCTGGGAAAACATTGATTTTATCAACGACAGCAAAGCAACTAATTATGATGCTGCTGAAGTTGGTTTAGCGTCAGTGAAAAGTCCGGCAATTTTGATTGCTGGAGGGGAAGCTAAGGAAGGTGATGATACTGCGTGGTTAGCGAAAATTCAGCAAAAAGCCGCAGCAGTGGTTTTATTTGGTAGTGCTGCACCAATATTTTCTCAGCGTTTGCAAGAAGTTGGATATTCTAACTTTGTGGATGCAGGAACAATAAGTAATGCAGTTCCACAAGCGGCAGAATTAGCAAAGAAATATCAAGCTGCGGTGGTGTTGCTATCACCTGCATGTGCAAGTTTTGACCAATATCCAAATTTTGAGGTGCGGGGGGATGACTTCCGGAAAGTGTGTTTGGAGTTTGTCCAAAGGTAGCGTTTTTTGTTGAGAATATAATTATTGGTAGGGGCACAATATCCCAAGTGCCCTTTATTTTGATTGGATATGATTGATTTTGCAGTCGGGGGGAAGGGCGGGGAGACCCCGCCCCTACATTGATGATGTGTTATCATGCCAGCATCAGAGAGAAAAAACTTTTGTCTGCAAGTGCTTATTGATAGAGGTAGCAAAAAGTCATGACAGGTACTACAGTCAAGGAAAAAATACTTAAGGCTTTAGAGGAAATGCCGCAGGATGTCTCTTTTTCGGAAGTGATGGAAAGGCTTTATTTTTTGCAGAAAGTAGAGCAGGGAATCAAGCAGGTTGCAGATGGTGATACGATATCACATGCAGATGCTAAAGTGCGTATCAAGAAATGGCAAGGATAAATTGGACTAATCAAGCATTGAGTGATTTACAAGCTATTGGTGATTTTATCGCACGAGATGCACCTGCTTTTTCACAGATATTTGTTGATAAGGTGTTTGAGGCAGTAAAACGCTTAGAAAATTTTCCCTGTTCGGGACGAATTGTACCAGAAATTAATCAAGACAGAATTAGAGAGATTATTTTGGGAAGCTATCGTGTGGGAATTCAACTGCTGTCGAAGCGTTAATTGTTGGTGTTTGCGTAGCAAATAATAGGTGTACGCACGATTCTAATAAGCATCTGTATGTTTGGGATTGAGTTTAATCGCTTTACTGAAATCCGCAATACTTTTTTATTCCACTGGCACGAAAATCAATCGGATTTGCCTTATTAACTGAGACTTCGGGAATATTTAGTGTTTTTACTAACATCTAACTTAAGTACAAACTTGCAGGCAAAAACCCTCTTAATAGCTATTAAGAGGTAAATTAGTTTAACTGGCATATGTTATGTCTTTGTAGTAAAAACATCTCGTGTCTTTGTTCAAGGCAATAATTTAGCTCAAAAACTGAATCAATGTGCCAGTAAGTGCCAGTTTCTACCTTCTTTACCATCAACAGTTTTTTAAGAATCTTTTTTCCTTTGGTGACACCATTTTGATAAGTTAGTACATATATCTAAATAAATTAGTCAAAGCGATCGCACAGTACCAATGACACCGATTTACAAAAATGAAGCCATTGCCCCCCACGGAGGGGAGTTGGTTAACCGTATCGCCACGGATGCACAAAAACAAGAGTTTCTCGATAAGGCTGATTTTTTGCCCCGCGTCCAACTCGACGAACGTGCTGTATCCGATTTAGAAATGATTGCTATCGGTGCTTTTAGTCCGCTGACTGGCTTTATGAATCAAGCCGACTATAACAGCGTGGTGGCTGATATGCACCTCGCGTCGGGTACTGCTTGGTCGATTCCGGTAACTTTATCGGTGTCGGAAGATGTTGCTGCGACTTTGAAGGAAGGTAGTTTGGTTCGCCTGGACAATTGGCAGGGTCAGTATATCGGTGTATTGCAGTTAACCGAGAAATATACATATGACAAAAAACGCGAAGCAATTAACGTTTACCGAACTGACGACGAAAACCACCCTGGTGTCAAGGTTCTCTACAATCAAGGAACCGTACATCTCGCAGGTGAAGTGTGGTTATTGCAACGCGATGCACACCCTTTATTCCCCAAATATCAAATCGACCCAGCCGAATCGCGGCAAATATTTGCCCAAAATGGTTGGAAAACTATTGTTGGTTTCCAAACTCGCAACCCCATCCACCGCGCTCACGAGTATATCCAAAAATGTGCAATGGAAACGGTTGATGCTCTATTTTTGCATCCTTTGGTCGGAGCAACCAAAGAAGATGATATCCCTGCTGATGTGCGGATGTCCTGCTATGAAATTTTATTGGCAAATTACTACCCCAAAGACCGTGTAATTTTAGCCATTAATCCGGCTGCAATGCGTTACGCT
>JANNFJ010000950.1:0-7946 GCA_031379725.1 Calothrix sp. OTE_75_metabat_31 | reverse complement strand
AATAAGAATACAAAAACAAATATAAAATAAAGATAACTTTAGGTATGCTAACTTTCTTCGTAACGCATCCTACAACTAATTAAAAAAGAGGAAAACAGCTAAATCTAAATATTATGACAACACTTACAAATTACTACCAAGAAATCAAAGAAAAACTCAAAACTCAACTCGAAGCAAATCAGACACCCGAATCAGCAGTCAAAATAATTCAAAGTGAAATTAACAAACTGGCTGATATTAGCAGCGATTATATTCAAAGTTTAACTCCACCACAAGCAAGGCTGGCGCGAGTCATGCTACAATCCCTAAGTGAATCGGCAAATATTCTGATATTAGTTAAACCCGAATCAGATTACAATAACAATTTAGAAATATCAAATAATAAATCGACCTTCAGCGAGTTAACATCTCAAGTTTTAGCACCCGTCACAAACATAGTACAAACGCAGCAAAACCTGCAAAACTTGACATCACCAAATTATTATAAACAGACAATAATCCAAAACCTCAAAAAAAGCCGCGAAATATATAGCAGCTTATTAGCAGGAACTTTAGCCGGAACCCTAGAAGGAGGATGGACTTGGGGATTAGTTGGCGGAGTAATTGGCATAGTCAGCGGCAGTGCAATATACCTTTGGATTTCCAAATTTGGTTCCAGCAAAAAACCATCCGAAAACCCTAAAATTATTCCGACTAAACCCATAATCAAAATAACTACAGATACAAATAAATTACTCAATTACCTCTATCAATCACTTCAATCAATCGATATTACCGTTGCATCCTACGGTGGAAACGAACAAAAGCAATTTAAACCAGGTATAGAAAACAATCTCGACTTACTCGAATATCTCCAGGATTTAATGGCAGACGTACTTGACAAAAACATCCAAATCCCCATATCTACACGTCGTCGCATCGAACAAGCCGCAACAATATTGAGACGCAACGGCATCGAAGCACGAACCTATCAACCCGACCAAGAACAAGACTCAATGTTTTACTTTGAACCCAGTCTTGACAGCGAAACCACCGATTACATCACCCTAAAACACGCTTTCATCAAAGATAACCAAGTCTTACTCCCAGGCTACGTAATCGAACCAGCTAATTAGGGAGTAGGATTATCCGATTTAATCGTAAATATACTTTAAACCCTTAGAGGATGTTTTAAAAGTCCAACATAGGTATAGTTTGTCATTCTGAACGGAGCGTAAGCGAAGTGAAGAATCCCGACTTGCCGTATGTTCTAGAGATGCTTCACTGCACTATCGCTCCGTTCAGCATGACAAAATATACTTTTCAAACATCCTCTTAGCAATAACAACCGACCACTGACCACTGACCACTGACATACAAATTAACTGAAATTCTTAGCGCCTCTGCGCCTCTGCGCGAGATAAAATCTTAAAAATGCAAAACTATCACGAAATCAAAGTTATCGGCTTCGACTTAGGACACGGAGAAACCGCACTCACCTGGGTACGTGCAGACAACCAAGAAACAGCACCCCAAAGCCTACTAATCAACAACCGAAAAAGCCAAATAACAGCCATTGCCCACCACCCCAAACGCGGCATCCTCATCGGAGATATAGCATTTCAGATGTCCGATGCCAGCACCTTTGAAATAGCCTTCAAAAGTCGGCGCTTTGATGATAAAGTTTATCAAAAAAACCTCCATGACTTCGTACAAGCAATCTATCAACATTTAATTAGCACCACCCAAGTTCAAGAAGACGATATTAACTACTTCTTCGTTGGTTGTCCATCAGGATGGTGGCAAGAAGAAATCGCAACTTACAAGCAAATTCTCACAGACAATTGCTTACCCAACGTCAACGTTGTTAAAGAATCGCGTGCAGCATTAATGCACGCAAAAGAAAGCGGTATTTTTACGATTAAAGAAATTCAAAATACGCTACTCGTTATCGATATTGGTTCCTCCACAACCGATTACACCCTCGTCAAAGGGATATCGGATGTACCCATAGATTTTGGATACGATTTAGGTGCATCATTAATCGACAAAATCATTCTCCAAACAACCCTAGAATTACATCGTCAATATCGACAAGGAAACGAAAAAATTATTAAATTGGGAGAACATCTTAACGACGATGAAATTTGGCAACTCGAAGAAATCGACCAACTCGAAGCAATCTTCCGGCAAACCCCCTTATACAAAAACCGCTGCGAACTTCGCTGTCGTAAAGCCAAAGAAGAATACTTCACCTTTTACGAATCATACGAAGATAACTTAGTTAATGTTGGTAGCGAAGATATCCAGCGGAAATTCAAATTTATGCCGCTAGTCAATGGTAAAATTATGGAAGCAATCCTCAGCTATCCTTTACCGCAATTAGATAACAAAAATTGGCGCGATGCATTCCAAAGCGAGTTACAAATAGTCAAAAATAAACTTACAGAAGAAAACATTCAGCCTAATTCGATCCTTCTAACTGGTGGTGCATCCAAAATGTACTTTATTTTGGATATCTGTCAAGAAATATTCCCCGACATAGCTTGTAAACGCGATGGTGAACCCGAATTATCGATTGCAAGGGGGTTAGCAAGGTGGGGACGAGTCTATTTGCGGACATCTGGATTTATTGAAGAAATTAGTAAATTCCTTGACCAAGAATTAGTAAATATTGTCGGCAGCCATATCCCCGAATTTTTATATCAATTATCCGAAGAACTAGCCAATGGATTAGTTGACGAAGTTATAAAAGTATGCATAAAATCATGTCGCGATCGCACTATCCCCAATCTCAAGGTATTAGAAACCGAGATTGAGGAAAAAGCCAAAACTTGGCTCGTCGGCAACGACGCAAATCAAAGCATGACAAACAGCCTGCTAGAATGGCTAGTAACAGTTCAAGCCGAAGTTAACGAACAAACCGACTCGATTTGCAGAAAATACGGTTTACCAATTGGGACAATCGGCAGTAAAAAGATAGAATTGGGCGACCATACAGGAAAAATACCGACGAATATATCCTTTGAAGATTTAACCGGACTTTCTATATTTGTTGGGCATTTAGTCGCGTTAATCGTTGGTGTTGTCCTAACAAGCTTATTCCATGTTTTGCTATTTGCGGGAATTCTCGCACCCATTTTGGGAGTAGTAGCCTACTTTACCGGACAATCGTTAGTAAAAGAAGCCGATATTCCCGGTTGGATACGCAACTTAATTTCCGATCAACGCATTGATGATTTAGCAACGCAGAAAAAGCCCGAATTACAGCAAAAAATCTATGAGACTTTAACGAAAGACCCAACCATTGCCATTAAATTGGCAAAATCGATTAGCGATTGGTTGAAGGAAAGCGTGCAAGAACAAGCAGACAAAGCACGATTATTGATTTCTTGATTTCCCACCCCACCAATCACTCCCTACCACCAAACAGGGCTGTTTCATTCTTTATAGAAAAAACAGAAAACCTTGATTTCTTGTTGGTATTTTAGATAGTCGTAGGGGCGGGGTTACCCCGCCCCTACAATATCGTTGCCTAAACATAATTATTTTCAAAAGACATCTCCAATTAGGAGATAAGGGCGCAATGCCTTGCGCCCCTACCAAAGCTTTCGGACAACGCATAATTAATTGCTACCAGATGTCTAGTCTAAAGAATGAAACAGCCCTGCTACCACCAAGGACGGCGATAGGGGCGATCGCTTCCGGGAATAGGTTACATCTGGGTTGCAAAAATTTGTTCAGCCGTCAGGTTTAATTCTGGAAACGCAGGCGATTCTATGCGGTCATCTCCTCTAAATTGTTTGTACTGGTATTCATCTTCATCATTACGAGAATAAATGCTGATTGTAGGTTGCTTACCTTCCCCTATCTGTAATTTATTACCAAATGCGCCATAATCTACAATCCAGTATTCACGTATTCCCATCTCGTCATAATCTGCAAGCTTTTTAAAATAATCGTCTCTCCAATTAGTGCTAACTACTTCAATTACCAAAACTATCGATTCTGGATTACAAACAATAGACTCGTCTTTCCAGCGCGGTTCATTTACTAAATTAGGAAGATTTAATACAAGGACATCTGGGAAGTATCCCGATAATTTATTTTCTGCCTTTACTAGACCTTTGTTAGATATGCCATATTTAAGCTTAAGTCTTACAAATTCGTATCCGAAAATCGCTGCTAAAAAAGCAATTATTTCTTCATGCTTTCCTTTTGGTTGGGTCACTTTTACAACCTCTCCGTCATATAATTCGTAGCAAATATTCTCAGGTTGGTCTTTTAAAAAATACACAAATTCATCGAATGTAAATAGTTTTTGTAGTGCTTGTGTCATATTTTAAACTTCCGTTTTTAAATTATTAGCATGAATAAGGTTTTGAACTAAAGTTGTTAATTTGCTTAATTCACATTGATTAATACAAGCATCATCGAAAGTTATACCTAAATAACAGCGTAAGGCTCTTTCAATAATATCTGTACGATTTAGATCGAGTTGTTTTGCACGTTCGTCAGCTTTATTAATGACGTGTTCAGGCAGCCTTAAACCTATGTTTAACCTTTTTTCAGCTTTTGATTGCATTTTTATAGCCTTTAGGTACACATGTTAAAGACAATTTTATCACACATGCATAACACCACGCATAACGCTATTCAATGGAAAACCCCTAGCCCCACCAACTACCCCCAACCAACCCATTAGCAAGCGAAAAATAAAAATAAACCCGCCCCACCCCACCAATCACCCCCAAACAACCCAATCCTTACGGGCGGGTTAAGCAACCAACCAACCAGCAAACGAAAAATAAAAATAAACCCGCCCCACGCCACCAACCAACCCATCTCATCAGGCAAAAACTTAAAACATTATGCCAGCATATTGATATCCTTATCATTTAGTTGCATAAACTAGGAGTGACTCCATATGTACAGTGTAGAAGTTCCCAAAGTTGAGGCAGAATTTGCTGAACTGCTGCGCCGGGTTTTATCAGGAGAAGAAGTTATTATTTCTCAAGCAGGCATCCCCATTGCTCGTATAGTCCCCTTTGCCGAACACGCATTACCTCGAACTCCAGGGTTAGACCGTGGTAAAGTAAATATTGCTTCAGACTTTGACGCTCCCCTTCCGAAAGAGATTCTAAATGCCTTTCTCAACCCAACAGACGAAGACGAATGAGAGCATTACTTGATACCCATACATTTATTTGGTGGGTTACTGACGATACCCGGCTTTCATCCACAGCCAGAAGTGTAATTACCGACCCAGGTAACACCCTGTTTTTAAGTGCTGCTAGTGCATGGGAAATCGTCATTAAAGTGCGTTTAGGTAAATTGAATTTACCAGAACCACCAGAAACATATATTCCAAGTCGGTTAGTTCTAAATCGATTTGAGAGTTTACCGATTCAAATGACTCATGCTTTACAGGTTGTGAATTTACCAGCTTTGCATCAAGATCCTTTTGACCGAATACTTATTGCCCAAAGCCAAGTAGAGAAGATGTCAATAATTACTGTGGACAATAAAATTAAGCAGTATCCTGTTGATGTAATTTGGTAATTACAATAACGAACGATTACAAAAAGTCTAATTTTTAGCCTAACAGTATAGATTATGACTAATATTACTATCCTTATTCCTGAAACATTTAGAGTTAGTCACGAGCAATTTAAAGAACTTGCCTGTGTCAATCGTGACACAAGGCTAGAACGAAGCAAAACTGGAGAGTTAATTGTTATGCCACCCACGGGAAGTGATACAGGTAATCGAAATCTAGATATTGAAGGGCAGTTATGGTTGTGGAATCGTCAAACAAAACTTGGTAAAGCATTTAACTCCTCAACAGGTTTTCATCTAGCGAATGGTGCCGACCGTTCCCCAGATGCATCCTGGATAAAATTAGAACGATGGGAAGCACTTACACCTGAAGAAAAAGAAGGTTTTGCTCCTATATGTCCCGACTTTGTAATTGAACTTCGTTCTCCTTCTGATAGCCTCGAAAAACTACGTGAAAAAATGCGCGAGTATATGGAGAATAAAGCGCGTTTAGGGTGGTTAATCGACCGCAAAAACCGCAAAGTCGAAATATACAGGCAAGGTCGAGATGTGGAGATATTAGATACTCCTGCGACGTTGTCTGGTGAGTAGGTATAACCCGGATTTATATTATATTTGACTGAGGTTTGGTAATAATAAGTAACCTTCGCCATTTTCAAGTCAGTAGTACAAAATTAAATATACAGGAATCCGGTTTGATTATTGTACTCCTGCAAAGAAGCAAGCTAAGGCGTAGCCTGCGCTACCCTACACAGAACGCCAGAGGCGAATGCGCTTACAAAATTAGGTATCTGTAGGGTGCGTTACGCTAACGCTAACGCACCAATTTTGGGAGCATCCTGTTTCGGCGTGTAGTGCGTAGGCTTGCGCCAGCCCGAAGGGCTTGCATCTTGCTCGCGTACTATATTAAGCGAGCAAGATGCTCGCACTACAAAATTATAAATCTGCCAAAACTGGATGCTCCCCCAATTTTAAGCCTTCGGTGCGTTACGACTTGCGTAATCGCGCACCCTACGTATCTTTCCAAAAATCAAATCGTATTCCTATACATCGTACTAGTTTACTTGTTACCAGGGTGAGGACAATCTAAATAAAACCCACAGATGTAACAGCCTATTGAAATCAAGGTTTGGCGAATTTAGCTAAATTCCCCTAAAGTTTTTATTGTTTCAGTATAAATACGGTAGTTCGTTAGTTATTTAAAAATATATTATTTTTAATAACACTTTCAGATTTGTAAACAAAGCATACAGGCGTTACAAGCTATTTAATAAAAATATCGAAGCATTCTTTTTAGAGTCAGACCTAAATCTAAATCTATAGCGGAGTATGTAGCAGCTTCATGCTACCTACATATCCGCAATTTATGCTGCATTTTTATATTTATCGATTCTCATTATTAATATTTTTACTCGCAAAAAATCATGATGGAACTGCCAGAAGATAAATTGTTTGAAAATCAAAATTTTATCAACCCAGAACAAGATTTAGAAACCGAATTTAGAGATATTGTCTTTATTGATACGGCAGTTCCAGATTATGAAAGCTTGATTGCAGGTGTGAAATCAGGTATTCAAGTTGTAATACTCGAACCTACACAAGATGGTATTGAACAAATTACTGAAGCCTTGAGGGGTGGTAAATTCGCTTCGGTTCATGTTATTTCTCACGGTAGTGAAGGTAGTTTGCAACTGGGTTCAAGTCAACTTTCGACAGGAAATATAGAAAGTTACAGTCAGCAATTGCAGCAGTGGCAAAGTGCGTTGACGGAAGATGCAGATATTTTGCTGTATGGGTGTAACGTAGCTGCTGGTGCGGGTAAGGCTTTTGTGCAGCGCTTGGGTGAAATAACACAAGCTGATATAACGGCTTCCAATGACCTGACGGGGAGTAACCTATTGGGTGGAGATTGGGAACTGGAGGTGCAAACCGGACAGATAGAAGCACCGTATGCATTGAGTCAAAAAGCTCAAGCTGCCTTTTTTGCTTTACTTAACACTCAACGAACCAAACTCACAGCCAGCGATGGTGGTGCAAATGACTATTTTGGCTATTCGGTAGCGATAAGCAGCGACGGTAATACTGCGCTCGTTGGGTCTTATTACGATAATACGGGCGGTAGCATTTACCAAGGGTCGGCTTATATCTTCAAATGGGTTAACAACCAGTGGGTGGAAACCAAACTCACAGCTAGCGATGGTAGTGCTTTTGACTTATTTGGCAATTCGGTAGCGATGAGCAACGACGGTAATACTGCGATCGCAGGGTCTTACCAAGATGACACGGGTAGTAACACCAATCAAGGGTCAGCTTATATCTTCAAATGGATTAATAACCAGTGGGTGGAAACCAAACACACAGCCAGCGATGGTGCTCCAGACGACTATTATGGCAATTCGGTAACGATG
>JANNFJ010000941.1:0-18008 GCA_031379725.1 Calothrix sp. OTE_75_metabat_31 | reverse complement strand
GTTTAGGTTCGATGGCATTGGTATTTGTGAATGCGGTTATTTCCGGTCAGCGGATTGCTCTAGCGTTAGTACCGGTATGTTTTATCATGTGCTTGGTATTGACGGGGCAGCTTGCTAATTTGAAGCGTTTTGTCCCGATTTTTGGTGGATTGGCGCTGATTTTGGGAATTGCCATTACAAGTAACCCTACTGTCCTCGAAGAACGTACCGCAAGTTTTACCGACCGGTGGCAAGCTTCACCACCTTACGAATTTATTACCCAGCAATTTGACGAAGTTGCAAAAAATCTTGACGGGCCTTTAGGAAATGGTTTAGGTCGTGCAACCAACTCTGCCCGTGCGATGGGGGAAACCAAACTAGTTGAAACGTACTATCCCAAAGTACTCCACGAAGTCGGTCCAGTCGGGTTAGCTGGGTTCGTAGGGTTGGTAACAAGTTTGACAGTAATTTGCTTCCGTACTTATCGAACTGTAAAAAACCGTAATTTCCGCAGTTACGGAGCAGCTATGTGGGTGTTTATATTGTTTATAAGCTACAACACCTATTACTATCCCCTGGATGTCGATCCAGTGGCAGTTTACTACTGGTTTGCGGCTGGAATCCTTCTAAAACTACCAGAAATCGATAAATTAGAACGGCTTCAAGAAGAAAAACTCGAACAGGTGCAATCGAATAAAAGTAAAAGTGGGTTCAAAAAGATACAAAATAATAAGCAAAAAACCTAGAAAACCCAATAAACCCAATAAACCCGTTCCCACTACCGGACTACCCCTACTACCCCCACTACCGTAAGGGCGGGTTAACGAAGAATACATAATACCAGCAAAAAAACTCAATAAACCCGCCCTGCCCCACTACTCACCCCACTACCCGACCCATACCAATATGACCCTACCTTCTATATCAGTAATTATCCCTACGTACGGACGCGAAGAACCCCTGCGCGACAGTATCGAGGATGTCCTCAAACAAGATTATCCCAACTTTGAGATATTAGTAGTAGACCAAACACCCCAACATAAGCCAGAAATTGAAGCTTACTTACAAGAACTTGCTTGTGCAAATAAAATTAAATTTTTCCGTTTGAATTGGGCAAGTTTACCAGGTGCAAGAAACTATGCGGTGCGACGTTCAACAGGTGAAATAATCTTGTTTCTTGATGATGATGTCAGACTCGAACCAGGTTTTTTAAAGGCACATGCCAAAAATTTTGTTGAAAAGCCCGAAGTTGGTGCAGTTGCGGGACGTGTATTTGACCGTATGAAAATGTCAGATGCTGCTCAAGGTCGAACTCAAGGTGATAGTAATTACAAAAAAGTTGAGTATTTACCACCTCAAGCAATGGACCCTGGAATTGCTTGGTATTATATTGATTTGGTGCATACGATTAAACCTCAAGAAGTACTAACTGCACGCGGTTGCAATATGTCATTTCGACGTGAAATTTTTGAAAAATATGGACATTACTTTGATGAAAGATTTCGCGGTAGTGCAGTTAGAGAAGAATCGGATTTTTGTTTAAGATTGCGGCAAACGGGATACAAAATTTGGTACGACCCCGAAGCACATTTAGTCCATTTAGGTGAAGAAACAGGTGGCTGTCACGATGTTAGTACTCGGTCAGTCAAATATCAAATTAGTTTCTACCATAATCATTTTTTCATGGGGTTAAAAAATCTGACTTTTATGCAATGCGTTCGCTTTTTTGCCAAGCTGTTTGATTGCCATGTTCTTGGCCATCCTCCCTGTTATAAAAGTGGTTCGTCGATTAAGGTTTTGACTCGCTTTGTGTTTTATATGCTGGCATTTTTGATTGCTGTTTGGAAATGGATTGAATCCAGTTGGAATCAGGGACAGATATTTAGTCAACAGGATGAGCTATTTCAGCGTTCGATGAAATCTGAAAGCGCTAATTATCAATCTGCAACTAGTTAAATTTCGGATGCGTTACGTAATTAGTAACGTGCCCGATGCAAGTAAATATTTTTTAATTTCAATTTCTATAAATAGGTATCTTTATGAAAATTCTGGTGGCTAGTCATACTTATATTGTTGATTTGAATTGTGAAAAGCTACGTGCTTTAGCTCAACTTGAATCAGATACTGAAGTCACAGTGGTTGTCCCTAAACGCTGGAAACCTGGAGGAGTTCAAAATAAAATTATTGAAACCCAATTTAAAGATGAGGGTAAGTTTCGGATAGTTCCGGTTTCTAATTTTAGCCAAAATCACCAAGGGCTATTGACATTTGGCGCAGATTTGATATCTGTTTTGAAGGAATTTCGTCCTCATGTTATCCAAGTTGAACAAGGTGCTAAAGGGTTGGGTTATGCAGAAATCATCGCTTTAAATAAATTGCTGGGATTGAAGGCTAAAAATGTATTTTTTACTTGGTGGAATTTACCTTACGAGTTAAAGTTTCCAGTATCGCTGCTTGAAAAGTATAACTTAGATAATACAGACGGGATAATTTCTGGAAATCGAGACGGTGCAGAAATATTACGACAGCGAGGGTATAAAGGTGCTATTAAAGTTATGCCTCAGTTAGGGATAGATGAAGGTTTATTTGCACCGAAGTTGCAACCGGAATTGGCAGAGAAGTTAGGGATTCGCTTAGGTGAGTTTGTTGTCGGTTTTGTAGGACGGTTTGTACCTGAGAAGGGTATTTTAACGCTTTTGAATGCTTTGGCAAGTATTAAGGATAAAGATTGGAAGTGTTTATTATTAGGTCGGGGTGTTTTGCAGGATGAGTTAATGCAAAAGGCTGCGGAGAATAATATTCAAGATAGGATTGTTTTGGTTGAGAGTGTACCTCATGATGAGGTTTGTAATTATATCAATTTAATGAGTACTTTAGTGTTGCCTTCGGAAACAACTTACAAGTTTAAAACTTTGACTTCTGTAGGTTGGAAGGAACAGTTTGGGCATGTGATTATTGAGGCGATGGGATGTCAAATTCCTGTGATTGGTTCGGATTCGGGGGAGATTCCTTTTGTGATTGGTGATTGTGGGATGACTTTTCCGGAAGGGAATGTGGAGGCACTTGCTGGTTGTTTGACTACGCTGATGGATGACCCGGAGTTAGCACATAATTTGGGGCAGTTGGGTTATGCAAAGGCGATGGCGGAGTATACGAATATGGCTTTAGCAAAGCGGCAATTGGAGTTCTATCAGGAGTTGGTTAGTGGGGTGGGGGCGGGTTTATGAGGTTTTTTCACTGGCTGATAGGTTGGTTGGTTAACCCGCCCGTACAGATTAGGTTGGTGAGGCTGATTATGCTGATTATAAATATATGGAAAAATGAAAGATGAAAGTTTTACAGATTGTTCCTTCGATTTCTTTGATTTATGGTGGCCCTAGTCAAATGGTGTTGGGTTTAGCCCCGGCTTTGGGTAAAGTTGGTGTAGAAGTGACAATTTTGACGACGGATAGTAATGGGGATAATGGTCAAGAATCTTTGGATGTGGTTTTGAATCAACCCATTAAACAAGATGGTTATGAAATAATTTATTTCCGCTGTTCGCCGTTTCGTCGCTATAAGTTTTCTTGGGATTTGCTTAGTTGGCTAAATCAACACGCGCATGAGTACGATTTGGCGCATATTCATGCTTTGTTTTCGCCTGTTAGTAGTATGGCTGCGGCGATTTGTCGTTATCGAAAATTACCTTATATCTTACGTCCTTTGGGTACTTTAGACCCGGCTGATTTACGTAAGAAGAAACAATTGAAGCAGCTTTATGCGGCTGTTTTAGAACGTCCCAATTTGGCGGGTGCTGCTGCTATTCATTTTACTAGTAGTCAAGAAGCGAAGGTGTCGGCAAGGTTTGGAGTGATAACACGAGATTTGGTACTTCCTCTGGGTGTTATACCTGCAAGTCAGAAAATTGATGGAATAGATAAAAATGCCCTTCAGCGGTTTGATATTCCACCAGATGTACCGCTAATTTTGTTTATGTCGCGGATTGACCCGAAGAAAGGTTTGGATTTATTAATTCCAGCGCTGTCTAAGTTATTTAATGAAGGTTGCAAATTTCATTTTGTACTCGCTGGGACAAATCCTCAAGACCCTAGTTATGAAATAGAAATTAAAAAACAGATTCAAAATTCGGTGTTGCATTCACATACAACTATTACTGGATTCGTTACGGGTGAATTAAAATCTGCACTTTTAGAGGCTGCCGATTTATTTGTATTACCCTCATATTATGAAAATTTTGGCATTGCTGTAGCTGAAGCGATGGTTGCTGGTACACCCGTTGTTATCTCCGACCAGGTGCATATCTGGCAGGAAGTACATAATAGTCAGTCGGGTTGGGTTGCGAAAACTGAGATTGAATCACTCACGCAAAAACTCAAAGAAGCCTTAGAAAATCCGCAAGAATGCCTAAATCGAGGGCTAAATGCCCAAAATTACGCTTTGCAATATTATAGTTGGGATGCGATCGCACGCCAAATATTCCAGTTCTACCAACAAGTTATTCCAACTCCTCCTGCACAATCGCTTTGAGTTTCGATGCAAATAAATCGGCGGTTTTGCTCCTTTGGGGGGTAAATTGCCCAATCGGTGGATGATTTGTTGCTGGTGGTAACAGCTTTGTTAATTGGGTTACAACCTGCGATTGCGAATCCAATTCTTCAACCTCGACGTTTAAAATCGCCGCTTTTGGAACTGAGGCAGATTCAAGAATTTTATCTACTGGTTTTTGCTTATACTCGTATTTTGAATAGTAATGTTGAGTCTTACTTGTATCATATTTTTCAGTTGCTGGATTTGCTGGTGGTAGCAAGTTCGAGTTATTTGTTGACTCAGAAGAAACACTGGGCAACATTGGAGTTGCGGCAACATTCGGCAATGCAGTTAAACTTTCCGGAAATTTGCTGCAAATCAAGCGTTCAAATTCCATGTTGAAGTGGAACGTCGGTTGTCCGCGTCGCTGCCACATTGTTAAAATTTGCTGTGCTGATACAGCTTTATAACGACCTTGATATAAAGCTTCTACAATAGCCAGGTGCAACCAATTAAACGGAAATTGCTCTTGCCAGCGCATTACTAACTCAGTCGCTTTGTAGCCACCAAGGTCAAAACTGTAATGAGTTAATAAAGCGATTGCCAAGTCAATATAGCTGTCCTTTTTTGGTGCGAACATCCTGTTTTCGGCTTGCGGCAATAAACTTAGATTTTGCTCCCGTCGCATAGAGCTTGTTGTGCTTTTAGCTACAGTGATAAGTGCCAAGGTGTTTCTTTTGTCAAAGAGAAGTGTTATTAATTCTACTTGTCTAAAGCAAAAGAGGGAACTACATACGGTGAATTTATTTTTGGTGTTCTACCAATAGCAACTAATGCTTGGTACACCATAACCGAAACTTCTGCTCTTGTTGCCTCTCGATTCGGTTCGCAAAGCTTGATGTCGGGGTAATTAACAACGATTTGTTGTCTTGTTGCTGTAGCCACTGCAATACGCGCCGATTCGGGTATTGTATTTCTATCGCTATATCCTTGTAACGTATCACTTTTTGCGGGGGTCAATCCCAACCCGCTAACCAGAGATACTATTACTTGCAGCCTTTGTACGTTTTGATTAGGACGAAAAGTGCGATCGCCAAATCCACCCACAAACCCCCCTGCTGCTGCCACCTGTATGGCTTGATACGCCCAAGATTCTTTGGGTATATCAGTAAAGTCAGGTGCGGTACGCTTGGATATTGGGCTAAATGCTCCTGCTACCAGTGCCGCGTATTGAGCGCGTGTCATCGGTTTATCTGGTTGATATGTACCATCGGTGAATCCGTTGGTTAAGTTCAAACTTACTAATGCTCGAATAAAATCTTCTGCCCAATGTCCTTTTAAGTCAATAAATGAAGGGGTATCGGGGTCGGGGTTGACGATGTAGGCAGAAATAATTGGTTTTAAATTGCCTTGTGTCACCAAACCTTGATAAATTAATGCTGCAACTTCAGCACGGGTAATATCGCGTTGGGGTTCGAGTTGGTCGGTTTGGGGATAATTGACAACTACAAGGTTTTGGGTAGCTGCTGCGACGGCAGAAGCTGCGTAGCTAGGAATTTGAGCGCGATCGCTAAACATCGATAAAATATTTGGGTTGCCGCCTGTGAGTTTCAACCCGTTAACGATAGATACTAAAGCTTGAACTTTCGTAATATTTTGCCCCGGTCGAAACGTACCATCGGGAAAGCCGCTGATAAAGCCCATACTTGCTGCTGCTGCAATGGCAGGTGCTGCCCAAAAGTTAGGGGGAACATCGCTAAATTTTGCAGCTTGATTTTTGACAGTTACTTGAAAAGCTTTGGCTACAACTGCCGCATATTGAGCGCGATTAATTGGTGTATCGGGGGTAAATTTCCCATCGGGCAGCCCATTCATTAAACTTTTACTAGCCAAAATATCCACAAAAGCAGTTGCCCAATGCCCGGACATGTCGGGGAAAATGCTGCTATCGCCGGTATTCTCTTTATCGCTAGACATAGCAACAAATTCAATCAATCCCTTAACTTGGACGGGATTAACTTGATTGCCAGCGGAAATTAAAGTATTGGCAGTGAGATTTTGGATATCAAAGTCCCCATTATCCCGGAGAATATTCCCTGCTGAGTCTTGGGAATTGCCCAAATCGGGGATAGCGTTACCGTTGATTAATAAACCACCTTGGGTATTTTTTTCCACTAGGTTATTTCGCAATACCGGACGGGCATCACGGGACAGTGCGATCGCAGTGCGGTTACTGGTAAATTTGTTACTGGACACCAACGGGGCACAGAAGTCGCTAATTGCTAAACCCAAACCGTTTTTCTGAAATACATTTCGCAATATCTCGCCTTTGCTATTCCGTGCAATTACTAATCCACCAGCATTATTTTGCACGAAAATATTATCAATAATTGCAGGCTTTCCCGTACCGCTAACGAATACACCTTCCCGACCGCAGGTAGTGAAAGTATTATTTGCCAAAGTTGGATAGCCCGATTCAATCCAAACCCCTGTACCTTTTACAGTTCCATTCGTCACCGTTACACCTAACAAACTCCCATCGTCGAGCAGTAATATGGCAATATTTTGGATGCTGAAAGTAGGGCTGTTATATTCGCCACTTCCAGAAATAACAATACCTTGACCTTTGGTTGGTTCATTTCCAACTACCATTACTCCTTTGGGAATAACAATCGGGAATATTTCGCCATTTGCAGCGCTGTAAGTACCCACAACAAGCCGAATCATTGCCGTATCAGTTACTTTCAGAGCGCGAGTCAGACTTTTAAAAGGAGCAACCCGCGAACCAGCGTTGGCATCATTTCCTGTCACGGGGTTGACATATAGCGTGGTAACGAGGGAATTGACCATTTGGGAAAGAGGGAAGGGTGAAGAAATATAAGAATACTGCCTAAACAATAAATGATAAAGACCAAAAATGCCTATTTTTGTACTGACATTTTGTTGTCAGTGCTGTATCGCAATAGAAGACTTTTAAAATTATTTTATGGTAAAATAAGCATCCTTGCCGTTTGAGTCAATTTTGCTATGCGGTATGAGTCGTAATCGCATTAACACCAGCTTTTTAGAGATTGCAGCAAATTACGAGGTTCCGACTTTTGCAATGCTTCTGAACAAGCATTTGAGAGAAACTAATTAAATTATTAGATGTATTTGTACTATAGCCTTCGTATTTGATTTTTATTGACGTAGCCTGCGCTTGCACATAATACAAGCATTTCCAGGGAAGTAGGATAAGTCATAAATACTACATTTGTAATTAAATTACAAATGTAGTATTTAGATGTTTTAGTACTTAAGTAACTGTTTATTTATAAAAATCCCACCCGCTATAAGATCGGGTGGGCAAAATGTTAAATATTTCAACTTGAATGTGACTGACACTAATATCAAGATTGTTCGCCAAACCTAGCAATTAATTCTTCTCTAGACAATTGCATTAGCAAAGGGGTAAATTCAGATGGTGGTAAAGCTAATACTGGCTCAATAATTGCGCTTAATTCTTGATCTAATGAACCAAAACGAACTTGTAGTAAATTTTCAACTACAAGCCGTTCTCCATAAATTGTTCCTTCTTGTCTTCCTTCTTGTCTTCCTTCTTGTCTTCCTTCAAGCTTTGCTAGTTCGCGGTTTCGTTGGTAAATTGGTTCTAATCGCATAATTAACTCCCTATCGTCTTCTTCTAATTTTTGATTTACTCTCAAATTTTCGCGCAGGTTGTAAACAAGTTCAAGTGTTGCTTGCTGATATGGATGATTTAATGGTAGCGCTTGTAACTCAACAATGGCTTGTTCCTGTACACTTCCTCTACCCAATAATCTTAACCACAATGTTTCCGGTGTTCCCGGTAATTGATGTATCGCTATAATTGCCGCCCGCAAGGTATCTCCCAAAAAGTATACTCCTGGTAACCATGCCTCTTTTTGGTTAACATTAAAGCCAGATAGTCTTGATTTAGATATTGTTGGAGTAAGTACCCACAACTTTGGTATTTCAGAATCCTGGAGTTTCGTTTTCTTTGCCTTTGCTTCTCGTCTCAACCTACCCTTGACTTCCAATAGTTTTTGAAGACAGTCGCAGATTTCGTCGTCAGAAGCCGGATTGCGAAATGGTTCTAGTATCGCAGGATATTCGGCAAACCTTCCGAGTAATCCTAATACTTGTAAATTAGAGGTTTTCTGTGCTGACGGAGTAAACAAAACGTCAATTTCTTTTATCTCCCCTGAGATTTTCTCTGATGACTTAACTTCTCCATAGGATTTGAGCAATTCCTCTAAATAATCTTTAGCGAACTTGTCATGTATTAGGCGTGTCATTTGATTAATGATTTTTTGTAGATGCAAATACTATTATTTTACATGCTTTTATCATTGCCAATAAATTATCTTGGTTACATTATTTTTTGACAGCATCTACAAAGTTAGTCACCTAAAAGTGAATTTTAACTTATTTAATAAATTGGTTAATTTACTTAACATCAATCCTTAGTTTGACAGTAAAAACTTAGAAATTAATTACTATGTTTATTTAGATATAGCAATTCCCAAGTATCTGAGGTACATCTGTAGGGGCGCTCATGCTTGCGCCCCTACCGGGCGTGTAAAATTGCTCTACTCCCCTATTCCCTATTCCCTCCTCCCTTCCCCAATAGTGCTTTAATATTTCTGTGAGTCCTATCATTCAAGCCAATGATTGAAGTTGAGCATCTCAGTAAAATATATGGCTCTACTCCAGCGATTTCGGACGTGACATTTAACGTCGAAGCTGGGGAGATATTGGGCTTTTTGGGTCCGAATGGTGCGGGTAAAACTACAACCATGCGGATTTTAGCGGGATATTTGCCGGCGACCAAGGGTACAGCGCGAATCGCTGGGTTTGATGTTCACGAAAATTCGCTGTCAGTGCGCCAGAAAATTGGCTATTTGCCGGAAAATCCACCTTTGTACCCAGAAATGACAGTGGAGGGATTTTTGTACTTTGTAGCGCGAATTAAGGGAGTACCAGCAGGCGATCGCGCAACCAAAGTGCAAACGGCGCTGTCGAAGTGTAATCTCACCGACCGCCGCCACACAATAATTCGCAAGCTTTCTAAAGGTTTCAAACAGCGGGTTGGTATTGCCCAAGCAATAGTTCACGACCCCCCGGCAATTATTCTCGACGAACCGACAGTAGGACTTGACCCCAGACAAATTATCGACGTGCGAAACTTGATTAAAAGCTTGGCAGGTGACCACACGATTATTCTTTCAACGCATATTTTACCCGAAGTCAGCATGACTTGTAGTCGCGTGGCAATTATCAATCGTGGTAAAGTTGTTGCCACAAATACCCCCGAAAATTTAATGACACAGCTTTCGGGTGGTTCCGGGTACGAATTGGAAATCGAAGGAGAACCAGGTTTAGCGAAACAAGTTTTACAGAATGTACCGGGTGTGAGTTTGGTAGAATCAATTTCTGTGTCGGCAACGTCCCTTCCTTTACAGCAAAATCGTGCTTGCTTGCGGGTTGTTTCGCAACCGGGAACCGAACCGGGAAGCGATATTGCCGCAACATTACTACAAACTGGATTTGGTTTGTATGAGATGCGGCGTGTCAGTGCCACCCTCGAAGATGTATTTTTACAGTTAACCACCGAAGAAAAACCCCTCGATTCCACCGAATCAGAGTTAGCCAACGAAGGAGAAGCAGTATAAATGGGTGTTGTATTGAGTAATATTATTGCCATTTATCGCCGCGAATTACAAAGCTATTTTGTTTCACCATTGGCTTATGCGATCGCTGGAATTTTTTGGTTTTTGGCAGGTCTATTTTTTATCTTGATATTGCAAGATATTCTTCAGTATGTAGCGGGTTTAGATATCCAGGGACAGCAGTACAACGTGCCCGTTCCCCCTATTGACGTACCTTATGAATTTGTCCGGGCATTTTTAGACCGGATGGGATGGCTGCTATTATTTATACTCCCTATTTTGTCGATGGGATTGTACGCCGAGGAACGCAAACGCGGCACGTTAGAGCTTTTAGCTACATCGCCAGTAACTAACTGGGCGGTTGCTGTAGGTAAATTACTAGGGGTACTAACTTTTTTTGCGACACTAGTAATGCCAATGCTGATATTTGAAGCGATCGCATTAAGCGCAGCCAGTCCCCCAACTCCACCAGGAATTATCCTTTTAGGTCATCTGGCATTAATATTACTTGCGGGAGCGATATTATCAATCGGCATGTTTATTTCTTCCCTAACCGATAGTACAATCTTGTCTGCCGTCCTCACCTTCGCAGTCATACTATTGTTGCTATTTGTCGATTTAATCGCCAAAAACATTGGCGGTCCCCTTGGTGAAGCCCTGGGGCATTTATCCCTACTCAAACATTACAATAGCCTCATTCAAGGCATTTTTGATACTAGCAGCTTAATATTATTTGCCAGCTACATTATCTTAGGAATTTTCCTCACAGCCCAATCAATTGATGCACTCCGCTTTCAACGACAGTAGTCAGGGGTCAGGAGTCAATGGTCAATGGTCAATGGTCAGTTGTCAGTAGTAACAGATAAAAAATAAAAAATAAATAATAACTAACTACTGACTACAACCACTAACTATTAACTACTAACTATTAACTACTGACTACTAACCACTGACTACTAACTACTGACTAGTGACATGAAAACAATCGTTCAAAAAAAACCTTGGAAATATCTATTTTGGCTGGGGCCATTCCTAACCACCGCAGGGTTAACAGTTGGATTTATATCGGGTAACTGGGGAGTAACCCCACTTGCATTACTCCTTCCTGGAATATTCATTATTCTACTATGGGTAATTTTGCAAAGCCAAGCCACCAAATGGTGGGAACAACGTTCTACCCAAGCGGGTACAAATGCACTGTTTGCAACCCTAGCAGTAGTAGCAATATTAGGTTTGATTAACTTTCTCGGAACACGCTACCACCTGCGGACAGATTTAACCGAAACAAAACTATTTAGCCTTGCACCGCAAACACGCTCATTAGTACGTTCCTTACAACAACCCGTTAAAGTATTGATATTTAGCGTTAATCAAAATCCCCTCGACCGCGACTTACTCGAAAACTACCGACAACAAAATCCAAAATTCCAATTTGAATACATTGACCAACAAGCTAAACCCGGACTTGCAAAACAATTTGGAGTCAAAGAACCAGGTGAAGTGTATCTCGAAACCAACCAACAGCGTAAACTAGTACAAGTGGTTTCCGAGAGCGATCGCCTGAGTGAAATTCGCCTGACCAACCGTTTGCAGCAAATTAACTCCAACAGCACCCCTAAAGCCTATTTCCTTCAAGGTCACGGTGAACCCCAACTCACAGCAGGGGAAGCCGCTATGTCGCAAGCAGTCCAAGCTTTAAACGATAAAAATTTTATTACCACTGCCTTAAACCTCGCCGAAAAACGCACTATTCCAGACGACGCGAAAGTGATAGTCATCGCAGGCCCCAAACGTGCCCTTTTTGATAGCGAAGTCAAAGCATTGCAAAACTACCTCAACCGGGGTGGCAACGCTTTATTAATGATAGACCCCGACACCGACCCTAAACTTGACCCCTTATTAAACGAATGGGGAGTTAAACTCGATACCCGTTTAGCAGTCGATACCGCTGGTAACCAAGCCCTTGGCCCAGCAGTCCCCATTGTCACCGAATACGGCAAACACCCCATCACCAAAGACTTTGGTAACGGTATCTCGTTTTATCGTTTAGCACGTCCCGTTGACATTACCCCAATCAACAATGTTCAAGCAACCCCTCTATTACTGACCAAACCCTATCCCAGCACCTGGGCAGAAAGCGACCAAAAAAGCGAAAAACTGGAATACAACGAAGGCAAAGATCGCAAAGGACCCCTAACCCTTGGCGTTGCCCTCACTAAAAAAGTATCAGCTACACCCATTACCCCCACTCCCACTCTCACTTCAACACCAACCCCCACTCCCATACCCACCTCAACACCAACCCCAGGCACAACATCAACATTGCCTTCTCCCACTCCCCCCACTTTTCCCTCTTCCCCCCTTTCCTCCGAGTCTCGTTTAATAGTAATTGGCAATTCCGACTTTGCCACCGATGGTTTATTCCAGCAGCAGCTTAACGGAGATGTTTTTCTCAACTCCGTTACCTGGTTAAGTCAAGAAGAACAACAAACCCTTTCCATTCGTCCCAAAGAACCAAAAAACCGCCGTCTCAATCTTTCAGTTGCCCAAGGCTTATTACTACGATGGTCAGCACTATTGATATTACCCTTCGTTGGATTTGCGGGTGCAGGATTATTATGGTGGCAACGACGGTAAATCTAGGAGTAGTAAAATACCGCTAGGGGCAGGTAACCAGACATCTAGACGAATACGAAAAATATAAATAAACCTGCCCCACCCCACTCAATGACCGACAACAAATCATCAAGTTATGAAACTACAACGAACAACCTTAATATTAATATTACTTGCCTTGGGTCTAGGCGGTTTCGTTTACATATACGAAATTAGAGGTGCTTCACAACGCGAAGAAGTTAAACAAAAGCAACAGAAAATTTTTAACTTTGCCGCTGATGATATCCAGTCATTAACTATCAATAAAAATAATGCTATCATCAACCTAGAACGTAATACAAATTCCCAACCAAAATGGGTACTTAAATCTCCCATATCCGCACCTGCAAATGACGGAACAGTATCTTATTTAATAGATTTATTAGTTAAAGGGGTGCAAAATAGAACTATTTCAACTTCAGCCAATCAACTTAGTGAATTCGGTTTAGATAAGCCACTAGCAACAATCGAAATCAGACTCAAAAATCAAAAAAATCATCGATTGATTTTAGGCAAAACCGATTTCAATCGCAGTTTTTTATATGCGATAGTTGACCCGAATACTCAAAATAGTCAAGTTAATATTTCTTTAATATCGACTGACTTTGAGAATGCAGTTAACCGAGAACAATCAGAGTGGCAACAATCCGTAGAAAACAAAATACAGTCAACACCGTTACCTTTGCCAACTTTCAATACATCTACTCCATCTCCAAAAAAATAACTTATCAATCATCTTCTATTTGTAAATTAGAATTAGAAATATACAAATTGAGTGAATCAGATAGCTTTTGTTTCGTATAGGATTTATCAATAATCTTTGCGTTCGACAATTCGAGTAATAAATTAATAACTTCTTTATTTTTCTTATGAAACTTCAATAATTCTAAATAAGCAAATGGTACAACAATAGGCCAAAAAATAGTTGCAACTGCTAAAATTACGCCGGAAATCCAGCGCATCCGCGAAGTCATCTCTTTATCGTCTACGAAAAAACCTAACCACTCTCCAAAGAAAAAGCAAGCTAACAAAATATAGAATACTAGTATCAAATAAATCATAACTTTAAACACCGAGATGACGGGATTGTGGTAGATGTAACACTAATTGATACGGCACCTCACTTGAAGAACGAAGCTTAAATCCTTCCACAACCTACAATCAAAACTTTACCGTAGCTACTTTAAGGTTTAAAATCGAACTATACTGTTTGGACTTATCTATGTACGATTGTAAACCGATTAAAAAAAAATTGCATTTATCCTCATCAAGTAAAAACTTTACACTGTTAGCAAGCAAAAAAGAGTAAAAATAGTTACCTCTCAAAAAGGAATAATTTCAGATCAATTCTATACATTCCGACAAAAGATGAGCTAGGCAAATGTTACTAAGCAAATCAGTAAGTATTTAATGTGGTACGTGCTATTGATTGGTATTTAATAACTACTATACTTCACCAGTGAATATACACATCATATTCTGGAAAATTAATTTTTAAATCCCAAGCTGTCTTAAATAAAATCAATATCAGTTTTTAAGACCATAAAATTGGTATATTTGATTCTGTTTTTTGTTAATCTTTGAAGTTGATTATGACAAGTCCAACTGCAACATTGTTGATTTCATGTCCCGATTGTAAGGGGTTGGTGGCGAAAATAGCCAATTTTATTTATGCTAATGGAGGCAACATTATCCATGCCGACCAGCATACCGATTTTGCGGCTGGATTATTTCTAACTCGTCTCGAATGGCAATTAGAGGGATTCAACTTACCACGCGATTTGATTGCACCTGCGTTTAATGCTATAGCTCAACAACTAGGGGCAAAATGGGAGTTACACTTTAGTGATACGATTCCACGCATTGCTATTTGGGTCAGCAAACAAGACCATTGTTTGTACGATCTAATTTTGCGACACTTAAATAAAGAATTTGCAGCAGAAATACCGTTAATTATTAGCAACCACCTAGATTTAAAAGTAGTGGCCGAGCAATTCGCAATTGATTTTCATTATATCCCGGTTACAAAAGAAAATAAAAGCGAGCAAGAAGCCAAGCAACTCGAAATTCTCCATCAATACAACATCGATTTAGTTGTTTTGGCGAAGTATATGCAAATATTGAGCGCAGATTTTATGACTAAGTTCCCGCAAGTTATCAACATCCACCATTCCTTTTTACCTGCGTTTGTGGGTGCAAACCCCTACCATAAGGCATTTGATCGGGGTGTTAAAATTATTGGTGCTACCGCGCATTACGTTACTTCCGATTTAGACGCAGGGCCGATTATAGAGCAAGATGTTGTACGGGTGACTCACCGCGATGAAGTATCCGATTTAGTCAGGAAAGGTAAGGATTTGGAACGAGTGGTGCTAGCTAGAGCAGTGCGATCGCATTTGCTAAACCGCGTCTTAGTTTATGGAAATCGAACTGTAGTATTTGAGTAGAATTATGATTTTATCGCATAATTAAGAAAGATTAAGATGCATTTATAAACAAATCAGATGAGCCAAACCGCTTTAAATTTAGTTGCTATATCTATCTTCTTAATGACGGTATCAACAATACTTGGTCCGTTGATTCATTTATCACCAGCAGTTCCGGCTGTGGCAACCTTTACGATTTTGGGCATTGCCACACTCGATAGTTTCTCATTGCAAGGAAAAGGCGGAAACTTGGTTTTAGACTGGATTGCTGGATTTTCACCCGCACATAGAGAGCGGATTATTCACCACGAAGCCGGACACTTCCTCGTTGCGTATAGTTTAGGTATCCCCGTCGCTGGTTATACACTCAGCGCTTGGGAAGCTTTCAAGCAGGGACAACCCGGACAGGGGGGAGTAAGTTTTGACGATGCCGAAATTAGCTTGCAACTTCAATCTGGCAAAATTACCGCCCAAATGCTCGACCGTTACTGTACTGTATGGATGGCAGGAATTGCCGCCGAAAGCTTGGTATATGACAATGCCGAAGGTGGTGGAGATGATAAAATTAAGTTAGCGGCAGTGTTAAAAAGTTTAGGTTTTTCCGAATCAATATTCGAGCAAAAGCAAAGATTTTGCGCTCTCCAAGCCAAAACTATCCTTCAAGAAAATTGGTCAGCGTATGAAACGTTAGTAAAGACAATGCGCGATCGCGCTTCGGTAGTGGAGTGCCTGCGGGTAATTGAGGGTGTAGGGATGTAAGGGTGAACAATGGTTAGGGAAGTGGAATCCGAATCAGAATTTATTTTACTTCCTCAATTCCCCTACACCCCTAATTAGAAACAGCTCGAAGTTGGCTTGCTTTCGGAGTAAAGCTACTGCAACCGATAACGCGATCGCGTCCGGATGCTTTTGCTTGTAATAAATACTCGTCAGCACGTTGTAACAAACTCATTCCTTTTGCATCGTCTCGATCTTGCAAACAAGCGCTTCCCAAACTAATAGTGACATTAATTGTTAAGTTTTTGTTGATAGCAAATGGTTCGCCGCTAACGATACGATTTAAACGCTTCGCTACTAATAGCGCTTCCTCACCAGTTGTATTTCCTAAAATAATCACAAATTCTTCACCACCGTAGCGGAAAGGTGTGTCTTGAAACCGCAAATTATGTTTCAGTCGCGTACATAATAACTGTAACAAGCGATCGCCTACTAAATGCCCGTAGGTATCGTTAACTCTTTTAAAATAGTCAACATCAAGAATAAGTAAACTCAAAGGACACCCTTGAGTGCGTGCTTTATGGATCTGTTTGGGTAAGTCCCACTCCAAAGCGCGACGATTATTTAATTCTGTCAGCGCATCCGACAATGCGATCGCGCTGAGTAAATCATTTGTGCGAATCAAATCGCGGTATTTCTGAGCTTTTCGCAAGCCTACCATCAATTGACCCAGCAGTAATTGTTCTTGACCAGTGGATTCTAAGTTGGATTCATTGCTGGCATCTTCAAGAAGCCACCAAATATAAGCATCAGCTCCTTGCAGTAATGCTGCGGAAATCATAGACGATTCCCACGACCGACCGTACTTTCTTAAATCTGCCAATACTTGAGGACGTTCTTCTAAAAGAATACAGTAAATCCAAGATAACTTTGTCTGTTCCTTTAGCCAACAGCAAAATTCCATACTGTCATCAAGACTAGCTTGAACTAGTATAATATCCGGCGGCGCAATTTTAATGCGTGACACCGCCTGATTTAAATTGTCGATAACTTCAATGCCAAAGTCCCTTCCATCACGGATCTGATCCGGAAGTGTTGCCAGAAAGCGATCGCTCCCAAAGACCAGAATGGATATATTCATTATTTTACTCTCTACCCTATATTAACTTCATAAGGGTCAACCCTGTAAAAATTACTGATACTAGCAGTTAATACTGAATTTGCCTGTATCGCTGGCAAAGACTGTCACTCCATACTTAACCATTTTGTTACTAGTTATACAACCTATTTTCAACCTAAATCACCTCTTAAGACTGAATTTTTCTAAAATTACTACTTTGAATCTCATGCTACCTACTTTCGGCTTTTACCTATTTTTTTTGAAACAGTATAAATACTGAATAATCCCTACTAGTGTAAAAGTACTACTGTACTTTCCATGTTTAGGACTCTGTAAATTAAGCAAGTCCTTTTCTGTAGTTAGTTTTGAGAACATGAGAGCGAATTCCAAAACTTGCGAGCCAACATTTTACCTTTATTTAATATTTTTCTCAATTACGGTAAAAAGGAAAATAAATCAATACTTTGAGGCTCCAATCGCAACAAAAAGTGTTACGTAAACGACTTTATCACTCCAAACATTTGCCTTTTAGTTATCCGTAAAAACTCTGATTTAACATTTTTTCCAGTTATGGGAATACCGAAAAAACTGTCCGAAAACCACAAAAAAGGGTACTCGCAAAAATATTAAATAATAATTAAGCTAGCTTATTTGTAACTAATTATAGATAAAATCGCCCAGTAAAAATACATAAGTATACACAAATAAACCTATTTTATACATCACTAAGGATAAATATTTAAGAAAATATTACACCTTGGAACAAGCAAACTTTTATAGGGTAATGAATGTTTGCGGCAGTTGGAGAGTAATCTAGGGCACTAAAATTTTCGTGATAGTGCCTAGGTCTGGCTTCGTAGCCAGCTATATTTGTTTACAGTTATATAAATATTT
>JANNFJ010000862.1:0-6927 GCA_031379725.1 Calothrix sp. OTE_75_metabat_31 | reverse complement strand
CGCATAATTAATTTCTACCAGATGTCTATTAGGAATAATGATTTATTCAACTTTTTGCCAAAGGAATTTATCCTATCCTAATGCCTAGAATTATTTCATTATTTATAATATACCAATACTCAAAACTTTTATAAAAAAACTTATCCCATAAATGTTATTTAAATAACATTTATGGGATAATTATATAATAATTCAGATTAATAATTTTAATCTGGAATTTTCTAGCTTGATTGTTGATCGCCAATTAAAATTTTAAATATATTTATGACAAATGCAAATAATCCAGAAACAAATAACACAAGTATTAATCCTACAAACGCTGCAAATGGAGAGAAAACAAACATGAGTAAGAGAGCAAATACTAATAACGATATTAAAGTTTTATTCATGATTCATCTGCTCAAGTAAATTTGTAAAGTAATATAGCTATGCTATTTCAAGCTAAACAAATATCCTTAGTCGGCGCTACATCCTCAAGTAGGAATTATACTTTAATTAATTCAAATATTGAGGATTGCGATCTAGTAGTTAACCTCCTAATAAATATTGCAACCTGACTTCAATTTCAGTATTTGTACCTGCTACTAGTACAGATGAATCGTTGAACTTTGGCGGACCTGTCAAGATTCTGGGATTTCTAGAAAAACCAAATCCCTCGGTAGGAATACCAATTCTATTAGTATTAATAATTTTATCGTTATTGATGTCGTGAATCACTGCGATCGCATAGCTTCCTGCTTTTAAATTGCGAAAGGTAACTATGGGTCGATTGCCTGCGGGTTTCACGCACTGTATTGCCACTGCGCGATCGCTTTTTGAAGGAAAACCCCGACTACTCGAAAAAACTGTGAGGCAAACTTGTCCCTTTTGATTCTTTAGTCCATCAATGGCAACGGTTAAGTTGCCGTTAGTAATGCCTTTCGCGCTGGGTGCAAACATTACTCCAATCGCACAGACAGTTAAAAAACTTACTTTAAGCCACTTCATCATCACATTCCTCGTTAAATACAGAAACTAATTATAATAGCCACCAATAGATGTCGCACAGCGCTAAAAAGCCACAACAATCCTGTGTAGTCCATGTAAAAAAAAGACATTATTTACTTGATTTTTGTTCCCAGTAAATACTGGTAATCATCACAACTACCTATCGATTGTTAGGTAGCACTTATTCATTAGCTTACTATAATATTTAAAAGTTAGCTACTAAACGTTAGGTAGGTTTGAGATTGTCTTCATATTCCCGCTTATTGAAAGAAGCATTGAGTGGACGCTCGCGCATTCTTGATGAAGCCGAGCGATTATTTCGTATTTCGGGTTACAATGGCGTGACAATGCGGGATATTGCCGTAAACGTGGGAATTAAACAAGCATCGCTGTATTATCATTTTCCTGGTAAAGAGCAGATTTTTGTTGCAGTTACCGAGCGAGTTTTTGAACGTCACCGAATCGGGTTGCAGCAAGCAATTGACAATGTGGAATTGGAATTGCGACCTTTACAAGGGGAACCGAAACTGCTATCGTCAAAAAAGGAATCGTTTGTGCGATATTCCCAAGGGGAACCGCTTGTGCGATCGCAACTTCATGATTGTGCAAACTGGTTTATGTCACAACCTCCGATCCATTTTTTGAGCATGGCACATACAGACATGCCTGTGCTAAGTGAAGAGAATAGTGCAAAGTTATCAATTTGTTATGCTCAATCTATTTTTGAACCATTAGAGCAAGTTTTTATCAAAGCGCAACAGCGAGGTGAAATTCGCAACACACCTCCCCGATTGCTAGCAGGATTCTTTTTATCGGTGATGGAGAGTATCCCTTTCGTGACTAATTTTCCGGAAACACCACCAGGGCAAACTGAATTTATTATTAATCAGATGGTTGATGTTTTATTAGATGGACTCAAAGAGCGTTAATTTTTAATTTTTGTTTATTTTTTAAAATTCAGAACAAAAATGTGGTTGCGAAAACTCTTTTTTGTTTCAAGTCTCACAACTAAGCTTATAGCTAATTCTCAAGCTTGAACTCAAGTTGATGACACAAATATCGTAAAATCCAAGTTAGACAAGGTTTTTTTATCAGTGTAATAAAAGTAAAAAATCTTGAATACCAATAGCAATGCCTATCAAAGAGAGGATTTTATGAACTGGATTAAAGTACTTACTCAAGACGAACTACAAGCGAATGCACGAAAAGTAGTGAAGGTTGAACAGCGTGCTATTTTATTAGTTAACCACAATAATCAGATTTACGCAGTCGAGAATTCTTGCCCGCATTTAAAGTTACCGTTAAAAAACGGTAAAATCACTGAGAATGGAGCAATTGTTTGTCCATTTCACCGCAGTGCATTTGATTTAACTACAGGTAATCCCACAGAATGGATTACTTTTCCTCCCGGTATCGGTAAGTTAATGGGGATGGTTTCCAAGGAAAAAGCCCTGTCTGTTTTCCCTACCCGTATCGATGAGGGCAGTATTTGGGTAGGAATTTAGAGTAATCCAAGAAATAAACTCACCCGTCTTGTTAGGCGTCTCGCCTGTCCTACGATATCTAGACAGGCGGGATGCCTATCCTACGATATCTACTTTGGATATTTTTTTAATTGGAATACTCTTACTTGTATTTTATAAAAATCTAGGTTGTGTAAAATGTGTAAATCATTAAAGTCTTTCTCAAATATCGTAATTCTATGCATCCCGATACAAAATTATCCAAACTTGAACGTCTGCGAAAATTAAGTGACTTGTGGGATCGTTCACTGGGTGTACCCGGTACAAGATTCCGGGTTGGATTGGAGTCGCTTCTGGGGTTATTGCCTGTAGGGGGAGATTTTATCGGTATTTTGCTATCAACTTATATTGTTTTGCAAGCGATTCAGTTTAAATTGCCCGTTTCGGTACTAGTAAGAATGCTTTTCAATATTATTCTTGATGGTACTGTTGGTTCTATTCCCATTTTGGGAGATATATTTGATACAACGTGGAAGGCGAATACTAAAAATGTCAATTTACTTGAAGCGCATCTACGCGAACCACTGCAAAGCCGTCAAAAGGATAAATGGTTTATTTATATATTACTCGCAGCTTTAATAATAGTTCTGATCGGCTTAATTTTGTTTTTCGGTTTTACAATTTGGTTAGCAGTAAAATATTTCGGTAAAAACTAAACCATGATTTATAGACTTGTAATTGCGTTCAGAAAACGGGAACGTTTACAAGGCAATATTATACCAACCTACTTAACCAAAAATTATTGTGAATTTAGAAGAAATTGACCAATTATTAGCTGACTGGAAACAGAAACTTGATGTTGTAGGTCAAAATCTGATTGATTTACACGGACTTTCGGCGTACCAGCGGCTTTGTGCTAACTCCCAACTACAATTAACGGGTGTAACCCTGACTCGTGTTTCTCCTGCATTATTGGTAATGAACGAACTGTTTGGGCATTTTGATTTGCTGACTTCTACCATAGATAAAGCTGTACAATTACGTGCTTTAATACCCAGGTTTTTAGCTTCACAGGTCAAAATTCAAGAAATTGAAGATTTATTAACTAAACGGTCAATTCATCTTTCGGTTAATCAAATTCCCCTCGCACAACGGGGATTACTTTCGGCTTCTCAAACTACCAATGCCATTGCACCCCAAGAATTACTCGAATTAATGATTAGTGCCTTCAGCACAGCAAAGGAAGTAGTCTTGACTGTTGATGAAGTTTGGTCGCGCTTGGAACCAACTATTTACAGTACAATTGCTGAAATTTTCCAATTACAAAAATTGGCTGAATCATTAAATATCAACTGCGATAGCGAAATTAATGCTCTTAATCAAAAGCTAACCCAACTACGCAATAGTATCGAATGCGACCCATTGGCAGTTAACGAAGAATTTCTACAATCAATTCAACCGCAAATATTAAGATTAAAAGCAACCATCGATGCGACTGCACAACTCCAAAAATCATTAAAGTCAGCTTTTATTGTCGCCCATCAACGTCTTTCAAACTTATTCGATACTTATCATCAAGCTTTATCGGCATTTAACGAAAGTAAAATTAAAATTGCTGACCATTCCAAATTACATGCTGTCGCACCTGAAGAAACCGAAGCACTTTCGGTTTGGTTGTCAAGACTCGAAACAAAATTTAACGATGGTCTATTGAATCCTGTGCTGATTGGGTTGGAAAACTGGACTGCGAAAGTCAAAGAATATAGTGCGATCGCCGAAAAAGCATATGCAGCAAATCAAGCACCTTTAGATACTAGGCTAGAGTTACGCGGTAGACTTGATGCACTCCAAGCCAAGGCACTTGCACGAGGTTTGGCTGAGGATGCAGCACTGTCACAATTAGCACAACAAGCTAAACAACTTTTGTTTACTCGACCAACTCCCCTCGCAGAAGCAATCGAGTTGGTATCGAAATACGAAAAAAAATTGAATAGTTTTCCGAATTCGCGTTAATTGGTGTTGTAGAGGAAGAGGGAGTAGTCCGTGGGAATTAGGGGAGATGGAAAGAAAATTGCAATTTTTGTCTCTCCACTCCCTAATTATAATTTGTCTACCAAGAAATTAAGTAATTTAGATATTTTTTAGTTTTTCACGTTTTTATGGGCAATCTAAATAGAGATAATTATTACTTTCCAAATACTGCCTACCAATTCGTAAAGGAGAGTCCGGATGGACGGTGAAAGCTGCAAGCGCAATAGTTGTACTGGTATTATTGAAGACGAGTATTGTAATGTATGCGGGCACGCTGCAATTAAAACCGTCAATCGACTAGATATAGCTTTTCAAGAAACCCAGGCAACTCGACTAAGTGCAAACATTACCACTGGTACGGGTTCTTCACCACTAAGTAACCGTTCTTGTGGTTCGCGCAGAAGTAGCGGTTCACGAGGAAGTAGCCGTAAGCAACTAGGTGCCGGGCTAGTTTCGATCCCAGATTTGCCTTCGACGGAACCGGAAAAGGCGATTATGTCAGAGGCAATAGTACCTGAGAATAAGCGCTTTTGCTCGAATTGCAATAATTCTTTAACTAGAGAAAAAGGTTTTTGTCCGAAGTGCGGACAGAAGTACTCTTTCATCGCATCGCTTAAAAAGGGGGATTTAGTTGCAGGACAGTATGAAGTAAAAGGCGCGATCGCATATGGTGGATTAGGCTGGATTTATTTGGGTTTCGATAAAACTCTGTCGCGGTATGTAGTATTAAAAGGACTCCTCAACACCGAAGATGCAGCGAGTGCAGCGGTTGCAGTGGCAGAAAGACAATTTTTAGCATCGGTGAAACACCCTAACATTGTTGGAATTTACAACTTTGTGAATTATGGCTCTGAAGGCTTCATTATTATGGAGTACGTTGGTGGTAAGACCCTCAAGGAAATTCGCAAAGAACGAGGAACATTACCAGTTGCCGAAGCGATCGCGTATATTCATCGAATTTTGAGTTCATTTGCATATTTACATTCCCAAGGCTTAGTCTACTGCGACTTCAAGCCCGATAATGCCATGCTCGAAGGTGGTGACGTAAAATTAATTGATATGGGTGGGGTGCGTCGTATTGACGACCCCGACGGCGATATTTACGGTACGGTTGGTTATACAGCACCCGAAGCAGGTGAAGGCCCAACCCCTGTAACCGATTTATATACAATTGGTCGCACCCTAGCAGTTTTACTAACTAATATTCGCGGTTTTAGTAAAGAACATTTATATAGCTTACCAAGTCCCCAGGAAGAACCATTATTTGCCAAACAAGAATCATTGTACCGATTTTTACTTAAATCTACTGCCCAAAACCCTAACGAACGCTTCCAATCTGCTGACGAAATGGCAGAACAACTGTTAGGAGTATTGCGCGAAGTTGTAGCAACCCAAACTAGTACGCCGCGTCCGACAACAAGTACCATGTTTGGCGGGGATATGCTAGCACTCAAAAACGGTGGCGATTTAGGTTTAATCAAACCCGACTACCATCAATTACCAATGCCGTTAATTGATGCAACCGACCCAGGCTGCAATGCCATAGTTAATGCTAGTGCTGTTCCTGCTATCAACCAGCAAGTTACGAATTTGCGCCATGTCATCAAGCAATTTCCCAACTCCCAGGAAGCGCAATTACGACTAGCAACCGCTTTAATCGAAACCAGTAACTACGACGAAGCCGAACAAATACTTGCCGCTTCACAGAAAAAAGACCCTTGGGACTGGCGAGTATTATGGTATCGCGGACGCAACCTGATGGCACAGGAAAAAGCCAAAGAAGCCCAATTATGTTTCGACCAAGTTTACTTTGATTTACCTGGAGAACTAGCGCCAAAATTAGCGTTAGGATTAGCTGCCGAAAAAGCCGGGAACTTAAAATTAGCCGCCCAAATGTACGATTTAGTATCTAGCACAGACCCCAGTTACACATCCGCAGCCTTTGGATTAGCGCGGTGTTTAGCTGCCACAGACAACCGTAACGGTGCAGTTGCAGCATTAGAACGAATACCACCTACATCTAACTTGCACATGCGATCGCGTGTCGAAGTTGCCCGGATCTTGATCGACGATTCAAATTCCATACCCGCAGCCCAAGAATTACAAGCAGCCTCCACAGCCATAGAAAACCTAACAATCGACGGCATCGAACGTCATCGACTCACCAAGCAAGTCTTAGAAACCACATTAAATTTAGTAACCACCAAAAAACTCTCCCCAACTGCCTCAATATCAATATTAGGACAGCCACTCCAAGAAATTAATTTGCGAAAAGGACTAGAAAAAGCCCTCCGCGACATGGCACATTTATCCACCGAAGCAGAAAAAATCCACCTAGTAGACGAAGCAAACCGCGTCCGTCCCCGAACTTGGATATGAAGAAAGACATCAACCAAACCCCTAGTCAAACAAAAAATCTCCATAAACCCACCTCACCCCACTAAAA
>JANNFJ010000715.1:0-3887 GCA_031379725.1 Calothrix sp. OTE_75_metabat_31 | reverse complement strand
CCCCACTTTAGGAAAAAATGGGGTATTTTAAAAAAGCCTGAAATAGTTTCAAAACTCAATGCCAACAGATTTAACGTGGCAATTATATTTAATAGTCTAGGACTTACGCACTGTATAAAAGAGCTATGTTGTGTATTAATGTAAATGCGTTATTCCAGGCTTATCTCAATTACCCTTTCTTGGTTGCGATTGCTTGGCGGTAAGTCCAAAAATCAAGGTCAAAGCGCTGAAAACCATACCCCCTCCGCATGATTTTTCTGTCAATGCGTAAGTCCTATAGTCTATTTTCAGTATAGACAATGTATTTTAATTTTGCTTCATTTGGCATTATGTACCATGTCACTTTCTTGTAGGTTATTACAACAGGTGCAAATTCTTGAACATGATGCTGTTAACAAAAATTAGCTATTAATGTAAAACCAGTCAAGGAAATTATCTACAGTATGGAATATTGCCCAAGGAGCCATTGCTTCTAAACGTTCAAAACTCGCGCTTTCTGCCCAAGCAGCTGCCAAAGGTACCACACCAACTTTTTTTGCATCCGTTATATCGGAAGGAGAATCACCAAGATAAGCCACTTCCTTTGGTAAAATATTCCATTTTTTGAGAACGTTTTTAATCCCAAAGGGTTTAATTCCACCATCAGCCGAACCTGTTTCCATAATGTCAAAATAATCCTCCAATCCTAGATACCGCAATGAAATAGCTGCACTACCCTTTCCTTTTCCAGTCACAATAGCTAAAGCTATGTTTTGACGTTGACAATAATTTAAGACTGTTTCAATTCCAGAAAAGGGTTTATCACAAATAATATGTGCCTTTTCATACTCATCCATATACATTTGCAGACAAGCTTGCCATTCCGATCCCACTAGTTGTCGAATTATGCCTTCCTCATTTAGTCCAAAGTGAGAGGAAATTTCTTCGTCTGTCAAATTAGCGTTTAAATATTTCAAAAAAGTCTGTCTAAAGGCTGTAAAGCAAACTGGTAAAGTATTTGCTAAAGTCCCATCTAAGTCAAAAATCAGTCCTTTTAATTTAATATTTTGATTCATTTTTCGACTCTCATAGTTACTACGCTCTCGTAATAGATGTGAAATTGCTAATAAATAAGGCTTGAGTTAATCAAAATCTGTCTGCATATTTGGATTACGGTAATGCTCGAACATTCGAGTAATTTGGGATGGTACGACACGAGTCAGAGAAAGCTCAGGAATTTCCTGCTCTCCGAAAAAAGCTACATCTATAGTCTCAATACTTTCTTTGGGCGTTCCACCTATCAATTCACATTGAAAAAACAACTTATAAACATGATGCACCAGTGGTGGATGCTGATGACGAATGTGGTTGCGATCGCAAACAGCTAATAACTTTACAACTCGTGCATGATATCCAGATTCTTCATATATCTCCTTAATGGCAGATTCACTTGGCGAAACTCCCACATCTGCCCATCCTCCTGGTAATGCCCAACAGCAATCTTCTTTTTCTTTAACCAAAAGAATTTTATCACCGTCAAATACAGCAGCCCGCACATCTACTTTGGGTGTAGCATATCCGATTTCACTGTTAAATTTTTCAAGAATATGACTGGGCTCATTGAAACTTGTCGCCATTATTTGAGCCGCAATCACACGCAAGTTTTGGTAACGTTCTATATCAAAGGGGTTTTGGCTGTATGCTAGTCCATTTTGAGCGATCGCTTGCAGTTGTTGTGCCCATTCTATCCATTGATTTGTATCTATAGCTTCCATTTTTCTTGTTCAAAATACATCATTTGATGCCATAATAATTTGTTTGTTCGAGAAACAAATAAAAGATGGAAAGAAATTTTCATTCTCATGTGGCTACCAAACCGAATCTCCTAAAACAGATAAATTACGCTCGTTTACTCGACTTACTAAGATGCCATGCACCCATTACTCGAGCCGAGTTGGCAAAATATACGGGGCTAACCCGCTCAACGGTAACAGTTATTACTGCTGAACTAATTGTTGGAGGGCTTGTGCAAGAGGATAAAGAAATTACAACACCTGGAAGCGGTCGCCCAGGTATTGGACTTGTTCTCAATCCTCAAGGTGCTTTTTTTATTGGAGCTTCTATAGAATCCGAGCAGCTAACTGTTGTAGAATTAAATCTTGCTGCACAAACAAAGCAATGTATTCAAGAGCCTTTTCTTGAACGCGATAATCCTCAGATAGTTCTTAACCAACTTGTTAAACTGATCAATTGTTTACGTCAATCCAATCCATTAAGTCAACAAAGATTACGCTCAATTGGACTAACAATTCAAGGAACCCTTAGCCTTGATGGCGTGGTCATCTCTGCTCCATTCCTTGGCTGGGAGGGGGTTGATTTGCGACGTTACTTACAACCTTATATTAATTTGCCGCTATTTGTTGATAACGATGCGAATGCAGCAGCGCTCGCGGAAGTGTATTTAGGAAACGCAATCCAAACTCATAGTTTGCTTTACCTGCTTATCAATAAAGGTATGGGAGCAGGGATTGTTATCAACAATCGAGTGTTTCGGGGTGCTTATGGAACTGCTGGTGAAGTTGGTGCATGGTTGGTCAAACAAATTAGTGGCACAGTTAATAATACTAAAATTCAACCAGCAGATTTTGGATTATCAGTAGGTATAGAACAATTGTTTAGTAACTATCACTCACGAGGAGGAACAGCTTCGGATATTGGGGAGTTAGCAGAACATCTAGCCAAATCTGAGCTTTTGGCAAAAACAGTTATGGATGAGTGGACAGAGGGTTTAGGCTGGGGATTGGTCAATTTGGTGAATTTACTTAATCCGGAACGGATAGTAATTGGTGGGCCGCTTATCCCGCTCTTGCCATATGTTAAAAACCACCTGGATAATATGCTACGGGTCTACGTACCGGGTGATGGAAAAAATGGATTTTTTAGTAATCCAAAAGCCAGTTTCGATATTTCGACCTTCGGAGAATATACATCAGCACTAGGTGGAGCAGTGCTTGCTTATCAGTCTTTATTCCGAGTTCCTGATTTAGTTTTACTATAATATCGTCTTAAGGGAGGAGATGCTTCAAGCTACGAAGTGGTTATTGGTAAAGCAGGTAGATACTATATGTTTAAATTCTTGAGAGACACCAAAGTTATATGCTGCCGATGATAAGGGTCATATCCACTATTTGCCAGCATAATTATGTCTGCTGCCACTCATTACAGTAATAATTACACCGGGTCTAAAAACTCTAACTGGCAATCCATCTCTACCCCCTTGGCAGTTTTTACCCGCACGCTGTCAAGCCTCGATGGATATAAATTGACGATGAGCATTAGTCCCAAGGTTTTATGCCGTACTTGTTTATTGGCGATGTAATATTTTTTAGCTGCTTCAATGTTCATACAAACTGCCTCTAAACTACTTTCATATTCACACAGTTCTAACGCAGTTGGGGGCAGCAAGCTATATTGTGTAGATTTTCTCATTGCACAACGGGGAAAATCCCCCGTTGCGTTATGCTACTACATCAAAAAGCATCTATTTCTTCCCATGTCATTCCCGCACTTTTAGGCTCAAAACCTTCAGGAAATATAGTCTCATCGTCATAGATAGCATTTTCAAAGTTAGTATTCGCAATAATTGCACCAGCCAAATCAGCACCACATAAATTAGCCTCTGCAAAATCAGCATTAGTTAAATTTGCTTCTTTTAACTCTGCTGCTACCAAATCCGCTTTTTGCAAATTAGCTCCTGACAAGTTTATTTTAATTTTAAAAGTAGCTGCACTTAATTGTGTACCTGTGAAATCAGCATTGCTCAAATCCAGTTCAAACAGTAACATCTCTTCCAAATTTGCTCCACTTAATTTGACACCTGGAGCAATTAAAATCATTCATGCACTAAT